>JABHEX010000046.1 GCA_018676385.1 Akkermansiaceae bacterium | reverse complement strand
TGCTTGATCCGCCGTCCTTGTGGCCTTGGAACCAACCGAAACCAACGATCTCATAACCCTGTCCTTTATAACCGGGCATAACCTCCTTGAGGTTTGCAAGTGTCTTGTTCACGCCCTCAAGTATAGCGCGGTATTCGTAGCCCTCAAAGTGGTTGTCGGGCTCTTTGCGTCCGCTGGATGGTGGTTGGAAATCGAACTTCAGTGAGCGGTTACCCATCGCGGTTTTGATCAGCAGCACTGGCTTGTCGTGGAAGACTCCCATCACGGCACCGAAGCCAACTTCAGGCCCGAGGCTACCGCCGTTGGAAGCCGCATTGAGGAAACTACCCTTCTTGTTAGCGATACGTGCATCCTGGAAGTAGACGTCCTTGCGCACGCTCCACTCCCCCTTGTCGTCGAGCAGGAATGGAAACTTGCCGTCCTTCTTAGTCAGGGTAAACAGGTCACCTTTACCTTCCAGATCAACCTGCTCCAGCCAGAGTGCGGCGGAGCCTCCCTTGAGGTAGGTGATTTCCAGGGCATGGCGTTTTTCAGCTTCAAGAGTGACCTTGGTGAGGGCGGCTTCACCGCCGATGTCCTTGCTGTAAACTTTCTTGCCGCCGACGCTTGCCGTGGCGTGGCTGCTGTCGCCGTAACCGACGTGCACCAGATAATTTCCAGTAGTCGGAACATCAATAAATGCCTTGGCGGTCATCTTGGAACCAGCAGCGAGGGGTGGAGTCGATTCTCCCACCTGACCCAGTTTCATAGCAATGGTCTTGCCACCAACATTGACGGTAGCTCCGGTGGCATCACCCTCGGATTTCTGATAGAGACCATGGGCTTTCAAACCAGGATGACCTTTCCAGAACCACTTGCACGCTCCCTTGCTGCGGTTTGTACCTGCATGCATCTGGCCTTCGATCACGGAGGGATCCGACGTGAGGTAAATGGAAGGATACTGAGGGCGTGCGCCTTTCAGGTCACCCATACCGACCATGTTAGACTGGCCAGCGAGAATATAGACCTTCACCTTGCCATCGGCTGGCGGGGTTGCATCTGGCTTTGGCAGGGCGGCGGGGATTTCAGCGGCCACTACTGCGGAACTTGTCAGTGCGGCACCTAATGCCAGCGCGCATACCAATCTGTTCTTGATAACTGTTGATGATTTTTTCATTTCTTTGATATATTGTTAGGTTTTTTGTCTATTTATTTTATCACCGCCTTGATGGCGTCATTGACCTCCAACCAGTCGCCAATTTCAACAGCAGTATTCGCGCCCTTGATCTTGGGTTGGGTAATCTTCGGAGCGAGTTCCTTGTTAGGCACAGTGTAATAGAAAGGCACATCCACATCTTTGTGCCAGAGTGCGAAGCGGGACTTCACGCTGTTAGCGAGAACGGTCATCTCTGGGCCGAACTTGACTGCCTGGTCGTCGGATACCATAGATTCACCGGTGATGAACAGCACACCGCTAAGGGTGGCCGGGGTGAAGCAATGCATGTAGACGTTATATTCAAATGTAGCGGTGGAATCGCCGATGTTGGGTTTAGGTGAAGGTAGCTGTCCCCACGAGCTGCCGTCTGGCACGGCCTTGGTTTGCATCATTGCGGGGATATTTTCACCCCAGTATTTTTTCCAATCGCCAATGTAGCGTCGGACGTTGGCGAGGTAGTTTGGATTGTTAGGATACTTACTGCCAATGCTTTTGTAATCGGGCATCAGGGTTGGGGTATCCTTGAGGAAATCCGGGGCGATCCAGTTCTTGAGTGGGATGTCTTTTTTCGCCTGCAGAAGGATGATGCCGACCGGACGACCGGATTTGGCAGAAATGCTGTTGCCGATTGCGGCAGCGAGTCCGTCAGCATCTTTCCAGCGGGCAGCGAGGCGGTTCAATGGGGTGCGGGAGGTGCAGATGCTGAAGCGGCTGGAATCGGATCGACCATCGCGGTTCGACTGGTTTTCGATCATACGCACGATCTGTCCAGATGGTTTGACTTCCGGAAGTTTCCACTCGTTTTTCTTACGTGCTTTTTTGCCAACGGCGGGGGCGACGACACACCAGACGTCACCGAAAACGATGCCGGTGATGGTGCGCTCGTGGATCTTCTCACCGTCTTTAGTGAAGTGGACTTTCAGAGTGTGTGGCTTGGCAGTGGACTTGGTCGGTGGCAGGGTGACTTTCCACTCCGCCATCTCCGGTGTCACGGCGATGGTTTTCTTGATGGTAGCCGGGCCTGATTCGGGACCAAATTCAAAGAACACTTTGCAGTCGCCTTTTTCCGGTGTGTTTTGCCAATCTCCGTGCTGTCGGGTAGATCCCCAGACGATGACGGGCTTGTCGGCCTGGAACACGGCGTCCTTGCGGAACTGCACGCTGAGCAGTGGCATCTTGCGGTATTCGTAGACGTTGCCGAAGGTGGACGGGTCGATGGTTTCACCCGCGACTTTCAGTTTTTCATCCGGCCAGTCCTTGCTGGTGACCATCTTTTGGTTGAAGTAAATGAACGGGGTCATCGGCAGCAGTGACTTGTTGTAGAGGTTCGGCTGGTAACCGATCTCGCCGGTGCCGTAGGAAACACCGAGCGGCTTTTTGACCCCTGGCGAAGAAACGACCACTTTGTCGCCGTTGATTTTCACCGTCGCCGGATGCCAGATGCGGTCTTCACCAGCGAGGAAGAAGAGCTTCACCTGTGCATCTCCGTTAGGGATGACTTTGGGATTGGCATAGTTAGTGGAATCTTTATGACGCCCGACCGCATTATACGCGGTTCCGGCAACGACGAGGCCGCCGTTAGCGTGGTCAAATTCGACGACCACCTTGTCGCCCTCAACCTTATAGGATTTAAACATCGGTCCATCGACGACGAGATCCTTCTTACCATACTGGTTCTTGAGCGCGTGCAATGCGAGCCGCTGCCCGGGCACCGCCTTGCATTGATAGTGAATGGCACCCGCAATATCGATCTGCGAGGCCATACCGGTGTTAGGAATGTCGCGGGCGAGCCAGGTGCCGAGACGCATCTCGGCGGTGCCATCGATGCTCGGTTTGTTGACCTCCTTACCAACGTGCCTCATTCCGGCGCTATAGAACTGGTGGAAGTAGACAGGGAGATTTGGTTTATTCCAAACGATTCTCCATCCGCGTACTAGGTTGTGTAGGTTGTTGTAATATGGCAGACCCTCGCCCATATTGGCGTAGCCTTGGTTCCAAATGGCACCGCGGATCGCGTAGGGAACGACCGGGCTCATACGGCCATTATACAGCCAGTTGGCATCGCGGTTAGAGCTCAGGTTTCCGGGAACTGGCGCGCTAATTTCTTTAGCCTCGCGACCGGCTTTAATCGCAGCTTCGTTGGCGGCAATCTGGCCTTCGAGTGACTTGTAAAACCCACCCCATGCATCTTTATGCTCGGGCGTTGTGGGATCGGTAATAAGGCACTTTTGATGAATCGCCTTGCTGTAATCATCCTTGGCTGTCGCCCAGCCTTCGCGTGGCACCCAAGCTTGAATGGCGGTCTGTGAAAATGAGCAATTAAGGATACCGATAGGCACTTTGACTTCATGGTAGATCTTGTGAGCGAAGGCAAAAGCGATCGCACTGTAGCTGTCATAATTACCATTCTTCCAAGCACCAGTAGCTTTCTGAATCGGGTGCAATTGGGAAGTCACCGAGGAAACCTGGAATTCCCGTATCGGAGCAACCTTACCCTCGTTCTCCTTGGAGAATTCGGCGGCCAGCGTCTTGACCTTACTCTTCCCTACAATCCATTGCATGTTCGACTGACCGGATGCCATCCAGACTTCACCTACAAGGATATCGGTGAGCGTTTCTTTTTTACCACCTGCCTCGTTGATGACGAGTTCTGCCGGTTCGAAGTTCGCTTTCAGGTCTTTGAGTTCAGCTATCCACTTACCGTTCTTGCCGGCGGTGGCGGAAACTTTCTGTCCGCCAAACTCGACGGCCACCTTGGTGCCGGGCTTACTCCATCCCCAGACGGGAACTGACATGCCACGCTGGAGCACGGCGTGATCATGAAACGGGGCCCCTAGCTGAATGGCGAGTGGGCGCGGAGAATCGGATTTCGGTGCCTTCGCAGCAACGGCAGTGAGAGGCAAAAATGTTAGAGTGGCGGCCGCAGCCACGCCCGTGGTGATGCGTTTGCTCATGGTGGTTGTTTTCATTGTTCTTGCAGTAATTAGACTGTGTTAGAAAGTTTGATATTGTGAGTAGTTAGCTGACGATTTGGTTTTAAGGCTCATCATACTACATGTCCAGCTTGGATGATTCATCACTTGATCAGTGTTTAGTTACTAAACTCTTACAAGTGATCCTACCCATTAGTCTTTTGTGTAGCGCTCAGGGGTTTGGACTCTGAAGCAGTAGGCCTGATACATCATGAACTTACAGGCTCGACAAGCGCCATGCGAAAAATCATGGTGCCTAGCTCAGTACAGTTACAAAACTCAACAACATGAAAAAGCACATTACCATCTGCTGTTACACAGCCATCTTATTCATCTTTTTCGGATTAACGCCTGCATGGTCCAAAGACGGATTGACTGGCGTCGTTAAGGGATCGAGCTACTACAAGGTTCATCCACTTTTCAACCCCCACCCTGTTGAGAATCGTAATTACACGGTGACGCGGTTTGGGCCAGTCGGCATCGGCATCGATTTGGTGAAGCCAAAGTTCACCATGAAGATTCGTAATGTTGAAAAAGGATCGCCCGCTGATGGAAAACTAAAAACGGGGCAGATCATCGAATCAATCAATGGGCATGTTTTAAAAGACATCGATCCGCGCATGTGGCTCGGAAAAATGATCGCCCAAGCGGAAGCGGCAGATGGCAAGATGATGTTCAAACTCAAGGACGAAGCGAAAGCAATCGAAGTCCAGATTCCGGCAATCGGAGCATACAGCAAAACCTGGCCGCTGAATTGTAAGAAGTCCGACAAGATCGTACGTAACCTCGCCGATTATCTGGCGAAAAAAGATAATCAAGCTGGCCCGAAGCTCGAAGGTCTCGCGCTGCTTTTCATGCTCTCTACTGGAGAAGAGAAAGACCTGAAAGTGGCTCGCCGATGGGTCAAGCAAGCCGTTGAGGAATTCAAGGATGTAAAGCGCATCGATCGCGATGACTATATGACATGGAAAATTGCCTGGGGTGCTCCAGCCTTATGCGAATATTACCTACGCACCGGTGACAAGTCTGTGATGCACCTGATCAATCTGTTAGCTGACTACTCAAAGCGGACGATGTATAACGGTGGTTGGAGTCAGCGTGGCATGAGGATCACCTTCCCCTACATGGGTGGCGCACACATCAATGCGTGTGGCGTGCACTCAGCCACATTCCAACTACTCGCCAAAGAGTGTGGCGCTAATGTGGACGAGTATACCTTGCAAGAATCGTTAAAACAATTCTACCGCTTTGCGGGGCGCGGCAACGTGGCCTACGGCGATCAACTCCCTGAAAAAAGTTTCGTCGATAATGGCAAAACTGGCGGTCTGGCATTTACCATGGCCGCCGCCGCATCACTAACACCTGAGGGTGAGGACAGCATCTACGCCAAGGCGCGCGACATCTCAGCGGTGAAAAGCTTCTACTCCACTTCATGGCTGAACCATGGTCACACCGGTGGCGGCGTCGGCGAAATCTGGCGCGGCGCGGCAATGGGTTTAATGGCAGAAAAGAAGCCCACCAAGCATCGTGAATTCATGGATGGTCGTCAGTGGTTTTACGATATCTCACGTCGCTACGACGGATCATTCGGCATCGTCGGTGGAGGTCACCGCTACGACAAAGAACTCTGGGGCACCGGCATGGCATTATCCTACACCGTGCCGCGAAAGACACTACGAATGACCGGTGCGCCAGCAACGAGATACTCCAAGAAATACCAACTGCCCAAACGCCCCTGGGGCAACGCTCTTGATGAGGAATTCTATAAACTCGACCCCGTTACAGGGACCAAGCTCACCAGCAAAGCGGTTGACGCAGAAAAACTCGCCATCCACGGCTCTTGGCCCGTCTACCGAGTGGTAATGGATCCAAAAGTAAGCGATGACACTCTACTCGAATACGCCCACCACCCGGACCACGGGATACGCCGCTACGCTGTCGATGCTATCTACAAGCACAAGCGTGACCACCTGATCCTCAAGTTGCTTAAGTCAAAAGATGTGCGAGCACGTCATGCCGGCACCATTGCCATCTACGGCACCTTCAAACGTGGCCCTATGAAAGCAGATCGTTTGACGGGTGAAATGATCAAGTTACTAACAGCAATGATTAATGATCCAAACGAATCATGGTGGATCGTTTACCATGCGATGATGAGCTTGGATGTTTGTGATGCAAAAACCATCGAACCACACATCGACCGCCTCGTTTACTGGCTCGAACACGATGAGTGGTGGTTGAACATGGCCGCAATGCATCTCTTGAACCAGGTGGTCGCGGATCCGAAGCACTACAAAAAGCTACTGCCAATCTACGGCAAGAAGATTACAAACAATCGTCGCACTATGCCATTGAGCCCCCTACGCGGACTCACCGCTGCATTAAAAAAAGCGAAGCCAGAGGTGCAAAAACTTGGAGCGAAAGTGCTTGGTATTGCCTACAGCAATTTCCCGGCCACTTATAATGCGCCAGGGGGAATCCTCATGCATGGTGGAGCCGATTATTTCCAACGCGAACTCAACGGCACGTTGAGTGCCGTGCCAGGTGGATTAGACGTGTTAAAGACCGTTCCCAAACGCACATCCGCTTGGCAAAAAAGCCGGAAAGACTCCGATCTCTACACCTACGATGGCAAAACAAAAGATAACAAAAAGTTGTACGGCAAATGGTCGGTTGTCGACTTCGTGCAAACCACCGAGAAATTTAACTCGAGTAAAAAAATGAATCCCGGTAAGCCCGCGTTCAAGGAAGTTGCGTTTCAAGCGGACGGCAAAACAAGCAACCCGACACTGATCTGGAAAGGACTGAAACTGATTGATCTCAGCAAGAACCAGATGCTGCTCATGCAAGGCAAGGTGGTCGACGGCCAGACCTACCTCTTCATCGAAGCCGGTGGATATACCACAGGAAAACCCGCCGACTGGCACCCTGGCTGGTACGTGCTGAAGAAATAATACCTAGCATTACTCCTTACTGAGTCTTTTGATGATATTCGGAGCGACGTGCTTAGCGATGAGTTGATAACCCTCGGCGGTGAGATGCACGCCGTCGCCTGAGATAAGCTTGTTCACCATGTCCGCGTCTTTCTTCAACTCGTTTTTGAAAATCGCGTGCAGGTCACAGAGGAGGATATCGTTTTTATCGGCCAAGGAACGCATTCTATCGCAGTATTCCTTGTCCATGTATTCGTCGAGCCCACCCAGTTCCTCAAATTTCTCAGCCCAGCCATGCTGCTCGTTATTGAAAGGGGTGCTAGTCATCAGCAGAATCTGGATACCAGCGTCCTCAAAGGTCCGGATCATCCTCTTCAGGCTGTCCTTGTATTCGTCGGGTTTGCGTAAGCCGGTATCGTTGAGGCCGAAGGAGATCGTGACAATATCGGGTTTGTGTTTGAGCACATCCTTTTCCAGTCGTTTCAATGCAGCCACGGCGTAGTCCCCTCCCTTGCCAGCATTGATCATGTTTGGCCGTAACTTCTCAGACGAGATCAGTTTGTTGAGCTCCTTTTGGACAGCCAGAGCCATACCGCCATCCGTAGTCGAGTCACCAAACATAGCAACCACTGGTTGCTTTTCCGGGATCTTGACGAGCTTGGCAGCAGCCACAATTTCAGTGGGGGTTGCAGCGCGGGCATCCAATTTAACATTATCAAAAACCGCCTGTGCTTTACCGCCACCAACGATCTCGATGCGTATTTTCTGACCGATCCCGATCGGTGTGGCGCCGGTAGTAAATATCGTGGTCCAGGTAGTGATGCCATCGGTTGTATTGCCCGGATCATTCTCGTGATCATTAAATGGCAACGGGTTATCCACCTTCGTTGGTTTTAGCAAGTTCCAGTCAAAATCATCATTCGCCGTCGGGCTTGCAGAAACATAACCAAGTCGCAATTCGCCACCTGGGAACGGATTGGTAGCGGTGGAGTCGATGGCGAGGATGCTGAGTTTGTAGGTCGTGTTAGCGGCAACGGTGGCTTCAAGAACCTGATACAAATTTTGATGTAGACCGTTATTATAGGCAATTCTACTCCCTAGGTCAGGCTTCGTATCGATCAATCCGGCCTTGATATAATTAGGCAATATATCGTTAGCGAAGAGACCATCCACACCAGCACCTGTGTGGGCTAATTTCCAGTTTCCATTCGCCTCAAAGCCAGGTTCGCTGATGGCGATCGATACGGCAGTTTCAGAGACCGAGGCAGGCGTTGCTGTTTCGGGCTTCGGGGATGCCTCTTCAGGTTCTGACACGGCAAACGTGGTGAGACCGGCGAGAGCGGTAGCGATGGAAAGGAGGGTGTGATTTCTTGTTTTCACGATTCTGTTATTGGGTTGAGTGGATTGTTGTCCTTGAGTGTTCGGTTCTTGTAGAGAAAAAACCCCACCCCCGGTGATGGGAAGTGGGGTTGAGATATAATTGTTGATTTTGCGAAGTCGAATTACTTACGTCGACGAAGGATCAGTGCGAGACCACCAAGACCGAGAAGGGCTGTGGTGGTCGGCTCTGGGACTGCAGTTGAGCTGATGTCCATATGGAAATTAGCATCACGACCAGAGTTATTACCTAATCCCTGTAAGACTGGAGTAGTTGTCCAGTCATTATAGTTCTGATAAAGAACACGGCCGTCACCGTAACCGGTGTTTTTAGCAAGATCAAATCGCGCACCACCTGTGTCCAACCCGTTGACGATTGCACCGTAGGTTGTGCCTGCGGCCAAAGCAACTTGGCTATTTAACGTCCAGGTAATGAAATCACCGTTGACAAGCCCTGACAGATCCCCAGTAACAGTCTGCGCGGAAACCACATTAAAGGAGGCATAATCTCCAGTGAAGGTGCCAACACGAATTTCAAAAGATTGCGTGCCAAGCCCTGAGTAATCATTAGTTGCGGTAGATTTAAGTTTTAAAGTAACCGCATTCAAATAACCTGCCGTGCCGCCCATCAAGAAAGATTGGCCCACACCTTTGTTTGTAGAACCGTCAATAACAATTGGATCTAAGCCGTCGTTGACGCTTGCATTTTGGTTGGTAACGGACAGATCTCCATCTGTGGCCGTGTTTACCTCGCTACTACTGAAAGTAATAGCTGCGTTAGCGGACAGCGCGAGGCCGGCCGTCACAGCAGCAACTGCGAATGTTGTTTTTAGTTGGATGTTTAATGTCATCTTAGTTTTTTGTTTTTTGGTGTTTTGCGACCCTTTCCGAACTTATCCAAGCATAGGAAAAAACCGGAATGAATCGCGAATCAAGTTGGTATTAACTACCTCTTCACAGAGCATCCAGATGTTAATCTCTTGACCCTTGCCCTATTTAGGGCAGGTTTACCTCATGTCTAACTTCACTCTTCTTTCCCCTTCTGAGCAGGTTGCGATCCATCTTCGCAAAGATATCTTCCGGGGGCGTTGGAGCGAAACGATGCCCGGCGCACCGGCTCTGTCTAAGGAACTGGAGGTCGATCGAAAATCGGTGGAGGCTGCACTGAAGCGACTTGAGAATGAGGGTATACTGGTCGCCCAGGGGGCAGGCAAACGGCGCAAGGTCGCTAAGCTAAAAAACCTCACCAAACCCGTGCTTCGAGTGGCAATTTTTGACTACGATCCACTTGAACAGACCGAGGAGTGGTCCGTTGCGATGCGGCAACGATTAATGGATCAGGGGCATAGCGCCTTTTTTACCGAAAAGTCTCTGACCGAACTCGGTTTGGACCTACGCCGCATCGCCCGCATGGTGAAACGGACCCCGGCAGATGCCTGGGTGCTCTGCTCCAGCTCGCGCGAGGTATTGACATGGTTCTCAGAACAAGAAACACCGGCCTTTGCCATGTTCGGGCGACGAAGAAATTTGCCTATCGCGGGTGTCGGGCCGGACCACGTTTCTGCAGGACGCACGGCGGTGCGACGTCTGATCGAACTCGGGCATCAGCGCATTGTTGTGCTCGTCCGCGAAAGTCAACGCGCAGGCGGAATGGGTAGCTCCGAGCGCGCTATCTTTGAGGAGATGGAGGCGCATGGATTACCATCGAGTTCCTACAACCTGCCGCACTGGGAGGATAACTCTGAGGGTTTTCATCGGGTGCTGGACGGGCTCTTTCGGGTCACGCCGCCAACTGCGCTGATCATTGACGAAGCCTTCCTTTTCCACGCCGCCGAAAACCATCTCGCCCAACTCGGAATCTTGGCACCAAAACACGTCTCACTCATCTGCACAGATCCCGATCCCACCTTCTCTTGGTGCGAGCCCTCAGTTGCTCACATCCGTTGGGATACCCGCCCAGTGGTGCGTCGGGTCGTGCGGTGGGTCAACAATATCGCGCGCGGCAAAGACGACCGTCAGCAGACTCTCACCAAAGCGGAGTTTATTGATGGCGGGACTGTGGGAGCGGCTGCGAGGAGGCAATGATGAGGGCGGTGATGCTGAGAAGTCAGTTGAAAAACAAGAAACACATCGTTTTTTATTCTGGGGTGATATTGCATCATTATCACTATCTCTTGCCGTGGTTCGGGGTGTTGCGACCACCGAAGTATTTGTCGCGGATCCATTGAGGCTGCCAGACATCGAGGGTGCGTTTGGAGTTATTGTAGTGGGCTTCCTTGGGTTCTGGGTTATCGAACTGGAGCGGGTCGTTGTCACCGAGGCGCGTTCGCCATTTCCCCATTAGAGATTCCAGTCGTTTGATCTCTGCGGCGTGTTCGAGATTAGTGGCGAGGTTGTGCATCTCGTGCGGATCGGATTGGAGGTCGAACAGGAGCCGATGGTTGATCTTAGGGTAGATGTGCAGTTTCCAGCGGCCGTCGTTGATCGCACGCTGGTTGTTCTGGAACGGAAGAAAGACGGAATCTCGCACGGACTGGGATTTTCCCTGCCAAAGGGGGGTGAGGTCTTTGGCGTCGATGCCTTTGGGTGCTTTAACATCCGCCATGGCGTAGACGGTGGCGTGAAGATCGTGTACGTAGGTGAATGACTTGTTAGTGTGGCCGGCGGGTATCCCCGGACCACGGATGATCAGCGGGCAGGCCATGCTTTGCTCGTAGACGTTCTGCTTTCCTAACAACCCATGACTGCCCATAGCGAGGCCGTGGTCGGCGGTGTAGATGAGATACGTATTATTGGCATGCGGGCTGTTTTGCACAGCTTTCATGATACGCCCAACCTGTTCATCAAGATGAGTGACTAGGCCATAATACTCGCAGAGCTGGTCGCTGATGACTTCCTTGGCGCGTGGCCATGCGGCGAGTCCCTCGTCGCGCCCCATCATCGCCTGGGGACCATTCTTGAACGGATGCTGAGGGAGGTAATTCTTCGGTAATGGCGGGCGTTTGTCGTAGTAAATTTGACGAAATTTTTCCGGCGGGTTGCGTGGGTCGTGCGGCGCGGTGAAAGCGACATAGAGGAAAAACGGCCGGTCGGTTTTGGTATTCTTTACGAAGTCGATCGCGGCGTCGGCAAAGACGGTGCTGGAGAATGCACCAGCGTTGCGTTTTTCGGAGAGTTTGCCGTCGGTGAGGTCCTGCACTTGGAACGACGTGTGATCGCACATGCCGCCCATGTAGACGGACTTACCCGAGGAAAAGGCACGCCGCAAGGTGCCGAGGCCGTTATGCCACTTGCCGACGATAAACGTTCGATAGCCACCCTTCTCGGCGAGACGGGCAGGCAGCAATGGATGCGCACCCCAGTTCTTGGGTTTTTGTTTGATCGTCTTCCAATGATGACCGGTCATGAGCATGGCGCGGCTGGCAACGCAGACGGCACCGCTGAACGATCCGGCGCAGTAGTTGCGCAGGAAGCTTACCCCCTCCTCTGATAAACGGTCGAGGTTAGGTGTCTGGATGTGTGGGTTGCCGTGAGCGCCGATCGTGTCTGCGCGATGGTCATCCGCTAACAGGAAAATGATGTTAGGTTTTTTGCCTGCGAAAACGACGAGGATACTAACAAAGAGGACAAGGAAGAAGTAGCTGAGAAACTTCATGAAATTTGCATGGGCCAATTAATGATAAGCAGGATAAGTTTATCCTACGGCATGGCGAGACTGATTTCACTGATCAAGAGTTTTTCGCCGTCGAGGCTAATATTGAGGGTATACCACCCGCTCTTTTTTCCATTTGCGCTGAATGAGGCACTTATGTTATCGCCAAACTTGCTGAATGAAGTGGGCTTTTTCCAATCAATTCCAGCCAACCAATTTTTTTGAGCCGTTGGTGCTAGAGTAAATTTTCCGTTCTGAAGCTTCTTGAGCATTGAGTCACACTGTTCAGCGGTGAGACCGTGGGGACTTGGTATCTGGTATTCCTCTTTACCAACCATCAGGATAGTTGTTTTACGGGGCGATGCCTCTCCTGCCCAAAAGTCACCGAGCTGAATATCTGTTTTTTCTGGAGATCTGCCTGCGCGTGTCCAGCCTTTGCGATTGACTCTTAACATTAGGCTGAGAACCTCGCGCCCGTTAACCTGCTCGTCTCCATACACGGAAATACCACGCAGAAACGTGGGCAGCCGGTAGTAGGTCCTGATCTTGGAAACTTTTTCTATTCCACGCTTCTTGGCCAGTTCAATGACTGTTTTTTCCTCCTCCTTAGTCAACACTCCACGCCCAACGTATTCCCGCAGAATACCGTCGACCTCAGTCAGTGTATGTTTGCCAGTAGGCCGAACCTCGTCAGCCTCCAGTGATAAAGAAAAAGTGAACACGAAAATCATCAGTAATATTGCTTTCATACTTATCATTGTATATTTCAATTTATTTTGTGACATGTTTTTTGTGATTTATTCATATAGATAACGTCATAGGCCTCGGTTTTTTCTAACGAATACGATCTCTACTCGGCAAATGAAATGTCGATCAAGGTATCTGGCCGCAGCCAGCAACGTCTTTCATGCTTATGTTTCAGCACGGATAGAGGCTGGCACATGAATGGCTTGGGATGATAGCTGCGAACTAAAACTTAACCTCTCCATGCAATTTGGAAAACTTATGAAAATTTATCACATTTTCATCTTGCCACACCCCCCCCCTTATACGATTTACATTAGTTACAGCTACTCGACTCCGAAATGAGTGACAGTAACGAATATCCATTACCCAAAAAACAAATAATACGACCATGAAAAAGAAATACACACTCATCACCCCCCTCATCACGACGTTGGGATGTCTGGCTGTGGCCTCACTGGCGAATGCAGCCGACCAATTTTGGGACGGCTCAGGCAACTGGGGCGACTCCAGCTGGGGCGCAGGCACAGGCGGTCCATATACTGACGCCTGGAGCGATTATAACAACGCCACCTTTGAAGGCACCCCCGGTGCCGTCACGGTAACTGGCACCGTCAACGTCCACAACATCGACTTCACCTCCGCTGGCGGTGGATACTCCATTGACGGCGGCACGCTGAACTTTGATGCAGGATCGGTGATCAGTAACTCAAATAACACCCACAATCACACGATCACCTCCGCCATTACCGGTAGCCCACTGGTCAACATCTTCGACGGACCCGCTGGAAACGGATACGAAGGAATTTTTTTCGCCCCTAGCAGTGGAACTCAAACGCTTGGAGCCGTCCTGAACCCGGACAACACAGGCACCAGAGATAAATCGGGAATTTACCTGTCTGGCTCAACAGCCGGCAACACAGTCACTTCGATTGCCTACGGTGGTGGGGACCGATACGGCACGGTCTACAAACAAGGAACCAGCACATGGACCACTGGCGACATCACGACAGGCACGATCCGGGTCAGCCAAGGCACGCTGGTCATCAACGGCACCGCTACGTCAATGTACTCAGGCCACGTCTACACCGACGGCACGGTCAGCGGCAACGCGACACTGCGCAACAACGACCGACGCACGGAGTTGAAAGTCAGTAGCGGCACCATGCTTGCACCCGGCAACAGCATCGGCACCATGACCGTTGATTGGGGTGGTTCCGGCGGCAACCCAACCGGAGACAGAGCCAACCGCTCCCTGCAGATGCTGGACGGCTCGATCTATGAATGGGAACTTGGTGCTGGTAATACCACCGACACCATCGACGTTGACGGCACTTTGAGCGCGCTCTATGTCGATGACATGGTCCTCAAGATCACCGATGCCGGAGGCACACCCGAAGCCTCCGACCAATTGGCCGTGTTCACCTACGACGTCGGAGCAACAGTCGACATCAGTGGCTTCACTGGCACTTTTGACACCACCGGCGCAACGAACTACGACGCATCCGGCGCCAGCCTGGTCGACGGCGGCGCAGGCATCGTCTACCTGACTGGCCTCACCGCCATCCCAGAGCCATCCAGCACCGCTCTTCTCGGTCTCGGTGGTCTTGCTCTGATTCTCCGCCGTCGCAAGTAACCCGGCCTCGGAAAACCAACCATCCTTCCAACCCCGCTCCCATCACTAGGGGGCGGGTTTTTTGTTCCTGTTCAATTACCCAAGAACCAAGGAGACATCTCTAGTTTGAGGTTTCTCCAGAGCACTCGACATACCAATGCATTCTCTTAGAGTTCTGACAAATCCGCACCCACACCCCGATATGAATAAAACTTCGATCATCCTCCCCTCACTCTTCATTTCCCTGCTGATAGCTATTTCACCCGTAGGTGCAGCGATTCACGCCGTGGAGAACTTCAACCTCGATAAGATCGAAAGCAGCAGCGACACCGATGAAACCTCCGAAGAAATCCGCGAAGGATTCCGTTTGTCAAAAAAAGGTCTCCACGAGCAGGCATTCAAGATGTTCACTGCTGCGGCCAAACGCGGTGAACTCAACGCCTACTTGGCGATAGCCGTGATGCATCGCGAGGGACGGGGCACGCCCAAAAATCTCAAACTCGCCAAGGAAAACTTCAAAAAAGCAGCCGACAAAGGAAGCCGCCAGGCCGGTGAAGAACTCGTCCTCCTCCGCTTCGCCTCCCCTGATAACCTCAAGGATTTTGACGATGCACGCACACAGCTCGAGGGCTTCGCCCGCAGAGGCATGGCAGCCGCACAGCTCCGGCTCGGTCTGGCGCACCTCTCAGGCTACGGCTACCCTGCCGACGCCACCAAGGCCATTAAATACCTGACTCAAGCTGCCCAATCCAGCGGGCCGTTTCAATCCGATGCCGCATTCGTGCTCGGCCAACTGTACCGCGACGGCGACCCCAAAACCAAGGTCAAGCCCGATATGAAGCTCGCCGAGAGCTGGCTCAAGAAAGCCGCCGAGGTAAAACACCCTGGAGCCATGCGTGCGCTCGGCGAGTTCTACCTGAGTGCCGACCCCGCGAGGCAAAACTTCTCCAAAGCCCGCGACTGGTTCTCCCGCCTCAACCAACTCGGCGACTCCTACGGACTCTATTACCTCGGACAAATACACGAAAACGGATGGGGAACCGTAAAATCACAGGAAACCGCACTGGACTATTACCGCCAGGGCGCGAAACAAAAAGTGCCGCCCGCCATCTACCGACTCGCCACCTTCCACGAACACGGCCTCGGCGGATTAAAAAAGGACAAGGGCAAAGCACTCGCGCTCTACCGACATGGTGCCGAACTCGAGCATGCCGTATGTATGTATAACCTTTCGGTCATGCTCGACACTATGGATGAAAAACCCAAACACAAAGCCGAGGTGCTGCTGTGGCTCCTACGCTCTGCTGGTGCCGGACTAGTCGAGGCCGAATACCAGATCGGCGTGTGCTACCAGCAGGGAAATGGTGTGCAACAAGACCTCGTCGCCGCCGCCGCCTGGTTCGACCGTGCAGCCCGCAACAGCCACGCTCAGGCGCAGCTGCAGCTCGGCGGGATGTATGAAAAAGGCCAAGGCGTCAGCCGCGACCTCAGCGCGGCGCGTCGACTCTTCGAACTTTCTGCCAAGGGCGGCAACCTAGGCGGTCGAATCAAGTATGCGGAAGTCCTCGCCAATGGCGTAGGCGGCAAACAGGATCTCATAGAAGCCTACATCCACGCCCACAACGCCACTCAATTGGTTTCCCGGAATTCACCCGCCGCCAAGCTCGCCATCAAAGTGCGCGACGACCTGTACGTCGCCATGAGTCCAGAACAACTTACCGAAGGAAAAAAACGCCTCGCCGCCGGACAAAAACCGAAGCCGTAACACTATCCGAGCTTTGCACTCGAACATCAACCCCCGTTCCTTTCTACGGAGTGGGGTTTTTTGTTTCAGTGTGGCTCAAGGCCGCTCAGAGGCATAAAGATCTCGCCTGCGCAGTGATCTTTTCCAAATGAGGACCAGGTCCGTAACGTTTGGCGCCGACCTCATCTCTTCTTGGGCTTGTCTTGATTTAGGTGAGTAGACTCAAAGCTAGGGCGGTCAGATGGGCAGAGACATCACGCCGAGACAACCGATCTAACAAAGCGGTTATTTCGGCATGATTACCACGCTCAGATCACCCCTTGAGTAGACCCATCGCTTTATTACTGCTACCGAATTTCCCAAGATCAACGTTATGCTTGTGCAGCAGGTCGAGGTAGAGGTTGCACAGCGGGGTCGGTTTCTCGAGCACGGTGTGCGCTTGGTGACGGTAGCCGCCGCCAGCGACGATGGTCGGCAGGTTGTTGCAGGTGTGGTTTGATGCGTCGCCGAAGTTACTGCCGATGACCACGGTGGTGTTATCCAGCAGAGTTCCGTCGCCTTCCTGGATTTGGTCGAGATCGGTGAGGAACTTATTCAGGCGTCGGGAGATTTCCATTTCGATCCGGCTGAGCTTGGTAAGCATATCCTTTTTCCCTGAGTGATGCGACAGCGTATGCCAGCCACCGGTGGCACCCGGCACGCTGATCGCACCGTAGATCCAGTCGAGAGAAAGTGTAATCAACCGTGTGGAGTCGGTCTGGAAGGCGAGCTTTGATAACTCGAGCAGGTTTTCAATTTTCGTGGTAAAGGCAAACTCCTGGTCGGTGTTCAGCGTGTTAGGGACTTTAGGTTTTTTTGTTTTCAGCCAGAACTCCTCGTGCTTGAGTTGCGCTTCCAGCTCGGCGATCACGGTGCGGTAGGATTCGATTTTCTCCCGACTACCGCCACGCTGCTGCAGCTGTTTCATATCGCGATAGAGACACTGGACGACGTGTTGGTCGTTGCGGATCTGCTGCTTCTTGGCACTCAGGTCTTCCTCACCGAAGAGTTTATCAAAAATGACCTTCTCATCGTACATTGGCGGGATGGCAACACCACGGTCGTTCCACGAGCACCCCCAACCGCGGTCATAGATGCTAAACGAGAGGTATGGGAAGCGGGTATCACCACTCAACTCGCGGGCGAGGATCTGGTCGAGCGAAATCGTGTTAGAGAAATTTGTCGCTTCGGGTGCGGGCGCCCCGGTGAGGAAGGATTTTTCCGAGTCGTGGTTACTCGTTTCCATCCCCGGGTGATAGAGGTTCTGGAAGATGGTCATCTTGTCGGCGACCTTCATGTCCTTGAGATACTGCGAGGTGGAGAAGTCACCGCGTTTCTTCGGAAAGAAATTCGGCTCGTAGAATCCAAGCGAGTTGCAGATGAAGATGACGCGTTTCGGCGGGGCAACTGACTTCGATTTTGCGGTGGCGTGCAGGTCGAGTGAGTGCATCGCCAGTGGCAGTGCGGCACCAAATTTTAGAAACTCTCTGCGGTTGTAATGTTTCATTGTTCTTGCTGGGTGAGTGAGTAGGTCAGGACTTCGGTGACCAGGGTTTTCATGTTGTCGTTTCCGGGTTGTTTATCGATGAACTTCCAGAGGTGGAGACGTTGGTTCAGATTGGGTTTGTAGCCGTTTGCATACTCGAAAAATTTCTTGGCAAAATTGTAGGCAATCTTGCGTTGGTTCGAAAGCAGGTATTTTTTCAGGCCAAAGATATCATCGAATGTGTGATTATCAATCTCACCGGAGGCGTCGACCTTGGCACCGGTTTGGAAGTATCCATTTAATCGATACTGGAACGTCCCACTGTGT
>JABHEX010000045.1 GCA_018676385.1 Akkermansiaceae bacterium | reverse complement strand
TCATCGAGATTAAAAGTGATGACTGAACTGAAATCCAGTCCTTCTTCGTTGTGCATGCGAATGAGCTCCTTGTAGAGTTTCAATGGTGTGCTGCCGGTTGCCATACCTATCACGGCGTTTGGCTTTTCGCGAATCAGTCGCGCGATGACTCTTGCTGCGGCTGTGCTGCCAGTTTCAGCATCGTTATTTATTATGATTTCCATTAGAGAATTTCTTTGAGGTTGTCAGTGATCGCCAACATTGTACCTGTGTCGAGGCATTGGCGAATTGTTTTGTTTTCCCAGCGGCTCAGCCGGTAAAGAGTAGCAAACTTGAAATCAGGGGCGGCACCACCTTGTCCGCCGACGAGTTCTCCGCCACGCCGGACATTGTCCTGCATCCATGATGGGAGGAGTAGGTGGTATGGGTTGCGCGCTACTTCCTCGGTATGCAAAGATGTGGCAGCAACGAGGTCGGCAAGTAATTCAGCATCGGCTTCAACCATCAGGTTAGGATCCCACATGGCACCCCAGAATTCGGTTTCGACAACGGAACAACTGAAATCGTCCGGCATATCAGCCAGAGCATCTAACACAAGATGGTGGGTCGAGATATGTCTTGAGTTCCAATCCTTGGCATGCGGCACTAGTATAGCACGTGGTTGTTGTTCTGTTAGAATCGCGATGATGTCGTCTTTTTCTAGCGATTGATAACATTCTGGCTGTGCGGCAACACGACCCTCTGGGCCGCGGTAGTTAGACCAGCCAAGGTAGTTGCAGGCGTTATCTAGTTCTGCGGCCCGGCCAGCACGTCGGGCTTCGTTACTGCCGTAGGTTACGGGGATATTGATCACCTGCATGCCAGCCTCACGCATCAACCTCAAAGCAATCAGCCCGATGATGCATTCGTCGTCCGGATGTGGTGAAAAGATGAGAACCTTATCAGCCGATTGCACCGCTGAATGTTTGCCTGAAACACTGAGCGTTTTTGCAGATTCGACACCATTTTGGATGTCGGTTACGAATTTTAAGTAGGGATTGTTCATGTCTGTTATTTGATCATTGGCAAACTCGCTGCCGCTACTGCCTGACCATGTCGTTTCATTTGTTCGTCTGGCATGCTGATGCTCACTTTCGTTGCCAATTCGGGGAATTCAGTATTTAGAACTTCTTCGGCTTTCTCAATGATGATTTGTCCTCCTTCGCCACTGGTCACACGGCCAAGAATGAGGAGATTTCTAAAATCATAAATCGTTGCGTAGTGCGCTACAGCATATCCGAAACAGGCGCCGATCGTCTCATAAATACTGCGTGCCCGTGGGTCACTCTCAGCCATGAGTCTCTGCACTTCCACGAGTTGCTCGGCGAAAGGAGTATCCTGCTCAAATTCGATGCCGGCGAGTGGCGCCAAACGAGCGACACCTTGTTGAGAGAAAAACTGTACACCGCAACCCACATCGCCGGACCATTCGTCAACGGGGCCGTTAGGACGATAGTCGACCGGTACGAATGCCAGTTCGTTGATCCACGAAGTGATATTGCCCTCTGGCGTTACGTAGCCTGCTGCTAAGCTGGTGCCCATCGAGATCCCGAGCACCGCATCATCTTCTAACGACATAGCACCGGCAAGTGCCGTAACCTCACCATCGTTGACGACCTCAAAGGGTACGCCATCCCAGGCTTCTTTGAGCTTTGCAAAAATTGGGCGGACTTCGGCTTCAAATTGGTCAGCCGCTACTCCGCGAAATAGTGATGCGTGCCGCACCTCGTTGTCCACATAGACACCAGCAGCACTACCGCCAATGGCATCGACGCGGGGGAGGTGTGCCGCGGCACGTTTAAGCGAGTCCATCGTGCCATCGTAATGATACTTTGGGTTTGTCTCGAAGTATGGATCCCATTTGATTTCTTCTGAAAAGACCACCTTGCCGTCGATTACAGCGGCGCATTTGCGGTCGCTACCGCCAAGGTCGAAGCCGATACGGCAACCGTCAAGATGTCGTCCAAGTGCCGCTGCTTCGCGTGTGGGTTCTTGGATTTGATCCGCTGAGCACTTTTCGACACTTAGGGTGCTAAGAAAAATTTTCTCACCGATAACTTGTGTATCGAATTTACCGACGGCTGATTCCGAATAGTGCTTCTGGAGTTGCTCAACGAGCGAGTCCGGTCCTGCAATGAGGATTCGATTGCCTCCAGTTGACCAAAGCATCGCCTTGAGCATTCTCTCGATGTAGCGAAAACTCGAATCAGGATCACTCGATATTTTAACGGATCGGCGAGCTACCACTTTGTCGTCACGGAGTAGGCCGAGAGTTACTGCGGCATTGTTTTCATTGGTCGTTTTCTCAAATTCTCTGTTCCATAAAACGGCAGGCAAAAATTCGGTATCTAGGGTAGGAGAGATCTTCATGATGATAGTGAATTACTTGAACGGACGCAGTATGAGGATTGACAAAGAGATGTGGAAATATCAATAATTTATCAATTTTGACTATTAATTAACAATATTGACTTGGCTAGGGTAGTCGTGCCAAAATACTTGCGTGATGGATACGATTCCCAAGAGCCTGCTCAACCTGAAGGAGCCAAACGATTACTTCAAGGGCGTCGGAAATGAGGAACTACCATCCCCTAAAAGCATTCTTACGTTTTATCGTTCAAGTCGCGATGAACTTCAACAAAATGCTGTGCAGAACCGATCCCACCACCGGTTTGTGTTATGTTTAAATCTTAAGACGAAAGGTCATATTCAAATTAATCACTTATCGCACCCATTCAGCATGGGGCAAGCGTTGCTTATTCACCCCTATCAGTTTCATCACTTTGCCCAATTAGATTCATCGCAACTAGAGTGGTTGTTCTGTACTTTTGAGCTTGAGTCCAGTGGGTTTCTTGAGCCATTGCGCAATAGGGTGTTGAACGTGGCTTCTGATGTTCAGGATCTTATTACTCAGTTGTTAGTTCGGTGGCACGCTGAGGGGGATGCTCAAGAATTACAAATTGCCTTGTTGCGTATCCTGCTTGCTCTCAAGAGTGAGGAGCAGGCAACACGCACTGACATGCCGCCTAAGTCTCCTGATAATGTGCTGCGTAAAATTAACCGGTTGTTAGAAGAGATGCGTGGGCGTCATGTCTTGGTGGCCGACCTTGCTCTTGCTTTAAATCTATCAGAGTCTCGGTTGCGTACTGTCTTCAAAGATGCCGCTGGTATCTCATTAGGAAGTTATGTACAAAACTACAGGATCAATCGTGCGATGGCTCTACTGAGAACCACCACTCTTTCAATAGCTGACATTGCCGAAGAGGCGGGATTTGGTTCGCCTCAGGCATTTAGTCGCTGCTTTAAAATGGAAACGGGGGACACTCCAAGAAGCTATCGGCAGAACCGATAAATGGGGTCATGATCGATATCGTTAAAATGCAGTCATAATTATCAAATTATTGATATTTTGAGTTGGGCATTTATCACCCAACATTGTTTGAGAAACCATGAAATCCAGCAAACATTCCCGCCGAAACTTCATCAAGACGCTCAGTGGTGTCACCACCGGTCTTGCAATTACGAGTGCTTCTGCCAGAGCCACCGATCCTACACGGCCTGAAAAATCCAAATACATGGGTGGTTTCATCGCTCCCAAACTTGATAAGATCAAAGTCGCCATCATCGGCTGCGGTGCCCGAGGTGGCACACACTACAATCATGTATCAGCTTTTGAGGGCACTGAATTTGTAGGTATTTGCGATCTCTATCAAGATCTGGCAGAGAGGGCCAAGAAAAAGGTCTTAGCCAATGGTAAGGGCATGCGCCACCAGAATGTGAAGCTCTATACTGGTGATAAGTTTGCCTACAAAAAGATGCTCGCCGAAACCAAGCCTGACCTCGTTTACGTCGTTACTCCTTGGGAATGGCACGCACCTATGGCGATCGATGCTATGAATGCTGGAGCCCATGTCTGTGTTGAGGTTCCATTAACCACTTCCATCAAAGAGTGCTGGGATGTGATCGATACATCCGAGAAGACACAGAAGCACTGCATGATGCTTGAGAATGTGAACTACGGTCGAGAAGAGCTCATGTTTCTCAACATGTGCCGCAAAGGAATCTTTGGCGAAATCCTTCACGGAGAAGCCGCCTATATCCACGAGCTGCGTGGTCAAATGCGCGCCGTCGAAAGGGGGCGCGGCACCGGAAGCTGGCGCACCCAACACTGGGCTAAGGAAAATGGCAACCTCTACCCGACCCATGGTCTTGGACCTGTGGCCCAGTACATGAATATTGGTCGGACCGACGACAACTTCCGTCGCCTCGTTTCATTTTCATCTCCCGCTCGTAACCATGATCTCTATGCCAAGAAGCGCTTTAAACCAGACAGCAAACTTAATAAGATCGATTACTCCAAAGGTGGCGACATGAATACCTCCATCATCAAGACCCATCTTGGGCGAACCATCATGGTGCAGTGGGATGAGAGTAGCCCACGCCCTTACACCCGTCACAACCTGATCCAGGGAACCAAGGGAACCGGAAAAGGATTCCCGTTTGGAATCGCACTAGACTACGGCAAAAACGAAGGACTCCCTGAGAAGCTATTCCAAAAACTCGCA
The DNA here is from genome assembly GCA_018676385.1 of Akkermansiaceae bacterium. Classification (GTDB taxonomy): domain Bacteria; phylum Verrucomicrobiota; class Verrucomicrobiia; order Verrucomicrobiales; family Akkermansiaceae; genus Oceaniferula. The sequence goes on along the minus strand of JABHEX010000045.1, from coordinate 3,663 downwards.
GGCAAAAAGAATCATACCAATTACCATGGCTGGTCCACGGATCAACAAGCGTTCTACGATGAGTTTGACCACCCACTCTACAAACGCATGGCTGACGTTGCCAAAAAAATGGGCGGACACGGCGGCATGGATGCAATCATGAACTTTCGCGTGGTCGAGTGCTTGCGCAAAGGTCAGCCGCTTGATCAGAATGTCTATGAGGGGTGCCTCTGGTCCGCTGTGACTCCTCTATCACGCAAGTCAGTTGCTGAAGATGGTATGCCGCAGGATTTTCCCGATTTCACACGCGGCCAGTGGAAGACCACAGCACCGCTGGCGATCGTCGGATGATTGGTGGGGTGCCCACAAAATAGAAAACCCGCTGAACGGTGATGGCATGGGCACCATGCATCAAAGATGCTCCGCAGAAAATCATTACCGCCTTTACCAAGCTCATCGAGGCGGCCTTGTCCTGACATAGCGTCGTGACTACTGTCGATGTGATATTAAATCGGGGTTTCCTCAAGAACAACGGAATCGCGGAAGGCTTTCATCGGAAGAAGAAACTCATCCAGTGCTTTCCGCGTTACCTTTACTCGCGCATCAGCAGTAAGGATCGCTCCATAAGCAAGGCGGGTGCTAGCTGAAAATCGATATGTATTTATTATCCTATGAAATGGGGATAATGGGATGCCCATCCGCCACGTAAGTAGAAGTATGATTCGTTTGCTTGCCTCGCTTGTTACTTGTATTTCAGCTGCTCTATTTGTTTCTATCGACTGTGATGCGGCGGATCAAAAGCCGAGCAGGGTCGCTCCCACCTCTAAAGATGTTAAATACGGGTCGCATAAAAAGGAATTGGTCAACTTCTGGCAATGTGAATCCGAGAAACCCGCAGGCGTATTACTCGATATTCATGGCGGCGGCTGGATGGGTGGTAAAAAGGCAGAGACGATGCGTCCGCATCAGCTCAAACAAGGTTACCATTTGGCCTCTATCAGTTATCCTCTTGTCAACGAAGGGGCGGTGCAGCCAGCCATGCTTCACTCGGCTCTACGTGCTGTGCAATTTCTACGATTCAAAGCAAAGGAATGGAACATCGATCCCAAACGCATTGTCGTAACCGGTGGTTCAGCGGGAGGATGTTCCAGCCTGCTTGTGGCCCTGCATGATGATGTGGCAAACCTGAAAAGCAGCGACCCAGTGGAACGATTTTCATCACGGGTGAGTGGTGCCGCTGTTGCCGGAGCGCAGACGACTATGAATCCCTTTGTGATCAAAAAACGTATCGGCGAAATAACCTTCGGCAATCCAATGCCCTACAAACCTTTTGGGGTCGAGACCGCTCAAGCGCTCATGGACAACTGGGACAAACATAAAGAACTGGTCTTGAGGTGCTCCCCGGTTACCCACCTCAGCAAGGACGATCCGCCATTGCATCTTTTCTACAACGTCAACCGCGAGTTCCCGACAACAAAATCATCCAACGGTATACACAGCCCGATCTTCGGTGAAATCATGCTCGAAGCTTGTAAGAAAATCGGTGTTGAATGCCACCTGCAATACTGGCAAAAAGACAAACCCAAACCCGCCATAAGTCGCCAAGAATTCATCAATCGGCTTTTGCTCAAATAGCGGATAATCACTTCATCAGCTTGATACGCGACGGCTTGTATAGTCGAACCAAGGTTCTCGTCCCAATCTGCTTGGGTGAATGGTGGGTGGCATCTAGACACAAAAAACCCGCCTTGGTGGAGGCGGGTTAATTTAGAGGAATTACGCAGACTGGGATTGAGTTCGCCCGCTCACTCTCTGCTGGCTTGCAGAATTCCTCCTCCGGAATTCTAGTTAGTAAGAAAGCCCGCGATGCGCGGGCACTTGTGCAGTCGAACCATGTTTCTCCAGCCCCTTTGCAAGGGACTTCCGAAAGGTTCTCGCCCCAGTCTGCTTGGCTTGGACGTAGGTGACATCCAGACACAAAAAACCCGCCTTGGTGGAGGCGGGTTAATTTAGAGAAAGTACGCAGACTGGGACTCGAACCCAGGACCAAGGAGTTTTTAAGTGTTGATACTTAGGTAGTTACAGGGGGTGTTTCTTCCCCGACCTTCGTAGACCTTCTGGAGTGTTGGCATTAATGTTGGCAGTTACTTTCGTGAAATTGTGTAAGGTGTTGTTTTTTTGATGCTTGGCCAACTGATTACACACTGTTTGTGAATGGCCGAATTGATGCATTTCGTTACAAGCAGCGAGCGGCAATGCCCATGAGGGCATAGGTGAGCTTGGCGGTGGTGTAGGAGCAGGAATGTAACTCAGGGCGTGGGGCTAGCTCGACGACGTCGAGGCCTAAGACGTGTCTGCCTTTGGTGGCGGCTTCGCAGGTGTCGAGGGCTTGCCACCAAGTGAGCCCCCCGGGCTCTGGTGTACCAGTGGCAGGCATTAGGGAGGCATCGAGGCCGTCGACATCGAAGGTCAGATAGACGTTTTTCGGGAAATCTGCAGGCAATAGGTCTGAGGGAATACCGTGAAGGCTGAGTTCTCGGGCGTCAAGGTAGGCGATGTTGTTAGCCGCTCGGTAGTCTATTTCCTCTTTGCAGAGGTTACGGACACCGATTTGAAAAATGGGGATGCCAAGTTCGTGGATACGTCGCATGACGCAGGCGTGGCTGTTGGGGCTGCCTTCGTAAGTGTCCCGGAGATCCGCGTGGGCATCGATTTGAACGACTCCGAAGTCTTGTCGGGTTGCGTGTAGGGCGCGGACTGGGGCGATGGATAGGGAATGCTCACCACCGAGGGTAACGGGTATTTTGCCCGCCTCATAGGCTGAGTGGCAAACGGCTTCGAGATTTAAGAAGCAGGATTCATCGTCTCCTGAACAATCAATGGCCTCCATGGTGTGGATGCCGTGTTCTCCGGGGTAAGACGTGCCATCATAGGCTTCGAGTTGGTAGGAGGCATCAAGGATAGCTTCGGGGCCCAGTGCAGTGCCACCACCGTAGGAGACTGTTTGCTCCATCGGCATGGGGATGATGTGGAACAAGGCATCTTCGGGCGAGGACTGGGGGAATTCAGAGGAGAGAAAGTGCATCGGTAATTGATGTGAGGTGTTTGATAGAAACAAGAGTTTACGAGAGCCGGTTACGGTAGTCTTCGTAAGTAAATTGACGGTCGATGATAACTTCGTCGGTCTGTGGGTGATAGCGGCCGATAGCGGGGTGGTCGACGCCGTTGAAGTGATTGGTTTTGACCATGGAGTAGTGGGCCATGTCGGTGAAGATGAGACGGTCGCCAACCTTGAGGTCATCGTCGAATGACCAGTCGCCGATGACGTCTCCGGCAAGGCAGGTGGTGCCGCCTAGGGTGACTGTATGTTTTTTTTCTGCTGGATCACTAGCTCCGATAATTTCCGGACGGTAGGGCATTTCTAATACGTCTGGCATGTGCGCCGCTGCGGAAGTGTCGAGAATGGCAATGGGGTGATTGTTGGAGTCGAACCGATCAATGACGCTGGTAACGAGAAAGCCCGTATTGAGCGCGACAGCTTCGCCCGGCTCGAGGTAGACTTGGAGGTTGTAGGTGGTGCGGAGGCGCTTGATGAGCCTGATGAGCCGGGCTGTGTCGTAGTCCGGTCGAGTGATGTGGTGACCGCCTCCGCAGTTCAGCCACTTCATTTTGTGCAGATAGGAG
>JABHEX010000044.1 GCA_018676385.1 Akkermansiaceae bacterium | reverse complement strand
GCATAGGGGTATATCAGTATCATATAATGATGACTGGAAAAAACGGACTGGCTGGCGCGTTATTACTTTTTTGCACAATCGGCGCGGGAGCGTTGACAGCTGAGGATAAAATCGTCGGGCCATTGGTTGGGCAGGTCACGGATCAGAGTGCAGATATCTGGATGTATGCTCCCGAGGGCATGGAAGTAGCGGTAAAATTCAGTGGAGGCGATGCAGATGTTAGCGTGCTTCTGACGGAGGAAAAACAGCCCGCCGCAGATTTGGGAGGCGTTCCCTACACCGGCACACTGCCATCACTGATGCCTGAAACGGTTTACCAGTATCGTGTCTCGGTGAATGGAAAACAGAACGAGGCCTGGTCCGGTTCATTCAAGACTGCTCCAGTGACAGGATCTTCTGGGAAATTCCGTTTAGTTCTGACCTCATGTATGAAGATTGGAATGCCCCTTGGCTCATGGAAGGTATTGCTCGATCAGAAGCCTGATTTCCACTTAACAGTCGGCGATACACATTATGCCGATACCACTAGGCCGGCGATGCAGTGGCAACATCATTTGCGCTACCGTAGTGTGCCTGAGTTTGCGGAAGTGATCCGGCAAGTGCCGACCTACGCGATGTGGGACGACCATGATTACGGCCCTAACAACTCCGACGGCACGGCTGCAGGAAAAGAAAACTCGCTGAAAGGGTGGAACCAGTTCTGGGCAAATCCCGCGGCGGGAACAGCTAATACCCCAGGCGCATTTTACCAGTTCAAGCGTGGAGATGTGGATTTTTTTGTGGTCGATAGTCGGTATCACCGGTCTCCCGATAAGGCACCAGACAATAAAAAAAAGCGGATGTTAGGAGATGCTCAATTTGCGTGGTTACTTGCGGGCCTTAAGGCATCGAAAGCGAAGTTTAAAGTGATAGCTTCAGGAAGTACTTTACAACATAGTAAGGATGATGGCTGGAGTATCTATACCTTTTCCAGACATCGATTATTGGATAGCCTCAAGGAACATAATATATCAGGCGTAATCTACTGTTCCGGAGACATCCACAAATCGATAATAGCAGTAAACAATGAATCTGATCGCGTAGGCTATCCACTTGTTGAGGTGATCTCGTCAGGTATTGCAAATAGTAAAAAACTGTCTTTTGCGACCATCGACTTTGATACTACCCAAAGTGATCCTATTGTGATGGTGCGCGTTGTTCAGAAAGATGGGTCTGTGAGCGATGAGCGCACCTGGAAACTCTCAGAGCTTACCAAGAAGGAATAAGGTTAGGTTGATGCTGGGCCCACTATGCAGCGACACCACGACACGAACAAACTCCGGGCTAATATTCATGATGAATATATTGGCTTAACCAATAGGTTTATCAGAACTGCATGATTGGTATGCTCTTAAACAAGATTGCAGGTCATTTAATATTCATATAATACTCACACAATATGAAATGTTTCTGTTTAATAATTGGCTCTTCGTTTTTATTTCTATCACCTCTGTTAGCCAAAAAGCCGAACATCCTCTGGATTTATTGCGAAGATCTCTCGCCATGGATGGAATCTTATGGGTACTCTACCAATGCAGGCAAGACACCTGCACTCGATAAGCTCACCGCTACAGGAGTTAGGTTCACCCGCTGTTACGTTCCCGCTCCAGTCTGTTCGGCATGTCGATCAGCGATGATCACCGGCGTTTATCAAACCACAACCGGAACGCACCAGCATCGGTCATCACGGACAAAGGAATCTGAGATTTATTTGCCAGATGGCATCAAGACCCTACCACAAATATTCCTGGAGCACGGGTATGAGACGTTCAACAAAGGCAAAGATGACTATAATTTTATCTACAAGCGAGACGAGCATTACTCTGTGGGTAACCCAAAACTTAAGCCCGGGAAAAATCAGCGGTTCTCCATCAAAGTAGGTAAGATGGACTGGGTTGGAGTGACGAAGGGGAAACCATGGTTTGGGCAGATTCAGCTAAAAGGAGGAAAAGCGGGAACCAGAGGGCTGAAGGATAAAGCCGATCCATCAACGATGAAAGTACCTCCATACTTCCCAGACGAGGAGATGTTTCGCAAGGAATGGGCACACCACTACGACACCGTGCGGGTTACTGATCAGGACGTGAGAAAAATCATGGATCGGTTAAAAGATGACGGTCTGTTAGAAAATACGATTGTCTTTTTCTTTTCCGATCACGGGAATAATCACTCCCTACGTCACAAGCAATTTTGTTACGAGGGAGGTGTTCATGTGCCGCTGATCATTTCAGGTCCAGGTATTCCTGAGAAGGCTGTACGCAAGGAAATGATCAGTGCACTCGATATATCCGCCACAACTCTGGCTTTGGCGGGGATCGAATTACCCGATTACTTGCACGGGCAAGATTTGTTTGCAGAGGGATACCAAAAACGCGATCACGTCGTGTCCGCACGCGACCGCTGTGATTACACAATCGACCGCATCCGCACGGTGCGCACGGAGAAGTTCCGTTATATACGTAATTTTTTAACTGATAGAATTTTGTTGCAGGCACAATACCGTGACCCACAAGGACCGACTAAGCGACTCCGCGAGCTGCACGCATCCGGAAAACTCGGCAAAATTCCCGAGTGGGCATTTTTTGGTAAGCGCCCTGCCGAGGAACTATACGACATGGAAAAAGACCTTCACCAAGTGAATAACCTCGCGGGAAGCGCTGAGTTCGTTGCGGAACTCAAACGTCATCGTGAGCTACTGAATAAATGGATCAAGGAAACGGGTGATCAAGGAGAACAACCGGAGTCGAAGGCAAATCTGCGCGCCGTCTACAAGCGTTGGGGTGCTAAATGTGTAAACCCTGAGTTTGAGCTATTGAAAAAATGAATCAATCGCTCATCATTATAGTAACATGCGGATTTACGCTGCTTGCAGTAATCGGTGCGCCTATACCGCAAGTGCTAGGAGTGAAAACCTCATTAAGAACTAACATCATATTAGTTATGTGTGATGATCTTGGTTGGGGTGATGTTGGTTTTAACGGAGGGAAAAAAATTAAAACTCCGCAACTCGATAAAATGGCAAGCCAGTCTCTGGTGTTTGATCGATTCTATGCTGCGTCCGCCGTGTGCTCGCCAACGCGCGGTAGCGTGGTGACAGGAAGAAATCCTTATCGCTACGGAATTACGAATGCCAATAAAGGCCACATGAAACCTGAGGAGGTTACTATTTACGAAGCGCTGAAGTCGAAAGGTTACCGTACGGGACACTTCGGCAAATGGCACCTAGGAACGCTAAGCAAAACCGTCAAGGAATCTAATCGTGGAGGCCCGAAGGGGGTGAATGACTACTCACCGCCGTGGGAGCATGGTGTGGATGTGACTTTTGCCACGGAGGCAAAAACTCCAACTTATGATCCAATGGTAAAACCAGGAGCGACTGCAAAAGGTGACTTTCGTAGGCCATCTCGACAAGGATGGTGGCCAATTCGCCAGGGTGATGAGCGTGTTGCATACAATACGTATTACTGGACAGGACCAGATCAAATGGTGAATCCCACGACCTTGGCAGGTGATGATTCGAAAATCATTATGGATCGTGCCATTCCGTTTATTGAGAAATGCGTAAAGTCTGACAAACCATTCCTGGTTGTCATATGGTTGCATGCGCCACACCTACCTGTCGTTGCAGGAGAGAAACATACGGATCTCTATCCTGATGCCAGAGATGCTTATCATGCAAACTACTACGGATGTGTGACGGCGGTGGATGACCAGATCGGAAGACTCAGAAAGGCTCTGCGTGAGCTGGGGGTTGCGGAAAATACCCTGCTTGCTTTTACCAGCGACAACGGCCCAGAAGGAAAAACGGGTGGCCCTGGATCGTCCGCAAATTTCTCAGGAAGAAAACGCAGCTTGAAAGAGGGTGGTATCCGTGTGCCGGGTTTAATCGAGTGGCCGGCACGCATTAAACAAACACGGCGTACAGCATTTCCTGCAGGAACGATGGACTACTTTCCTACTATCATGAAAATCACTGGTTTTACGATGCCCGATGCCCGCCCAATCGATGGTGTTAGCCTGCTTCCACTGATCGATGGAACAGTAAATAAACGTTCCTCACCCATTGGTTTTATTTACGCAGGACAGTCGTCCTTAATTGGTAATCAATATAAGATCTACAAAGGGAAAAAGAATAAAAAGGCCAAAGAATGGGAGCTCTATGACCTTAGTAAGGACTCCTCGGAAAAAAATAACCTTGTGGCGGAAAAGCCGGAAGTCCTGTCAAAGATGGCCAAGATATTTGATACTTGGCGAAAATCCGTTGATCAAAGTGCGCAAGGTAAAGACTATTGATTAGTTGGTGGCAAAGGGGATAATGCGTTGAATGAATGGGCACGTAGAGGCTCGGTTGTATTAATAATTGTTAGAAACAACCAACTATCACACATTATCTATAATTTCTTTTTGTGTGAGATGTCTCCACTCGCCTAGTTTGAGACTTGGGTCAAGCTGGATGCTGCCAACGCTTTCCCGGTGTAGTGAGGTTACTCGATTCCCCACGGCGTGGAACATACGCTTGATCTGGTGGTAACGGCCCTCGTGGATTGTCAGCCTTGCCTCAAGTTCACTGAGGGTTTCCAGCTTGGCAGATTGAGTCGTCAGGTTCTCATAAGCAAAGTAGATACCCTGCTGAAAATGGGTGAATGTTTCCTTTGTGATGGGATCTGCGGTGGTGACAAGATAGGTTTTTGGCACACCTTCCTTTGGCTCAGTTAATGCGCGCGACCACTTTCCGTCATTCGTTAAAAGAAGTAGCCCAGTGCTTGCTCGATCAAGCCGTCCTGCGATATGCAGAGTCTCCGGCACATTGATGAGCTCCATCACCGTGGGGTGTTCAGGATCTTTGGTGGCGCTGAGGTAACCAGCTGGTTTGTGCAGCATTATATAGACGGGTTTAGTATCTCGCAGAATCTTATTTCCAATAGTCACATGAGTAAAATCATCAACTTCACGCTGACTGTCTTTCTCAACTTTTCCGTTAACCATGACACTTCCCGAAGCTATAACGCGCCGAACCTCATGTTTGCCGTGTTTAGTATGATGGTAAAGAAAACGTGAAAGCTTCATAGGATAGGTTGTCTTGACTTTAGTTACATAATATCGATCATGATGTGTATGAAAAAACTGCTATTTGCTCTTATCGGAAGCGTGATATGCTTGTTGGTTTCCTGTCATCAAATTTCAGGGGTAAATTCGGGGGCGCCTTCTGGGACTCGAGTCTCACAGATGACAGTAGTTCCTGGGGTGGATCATCAAATTAGTGGGGCACGTGAAATAATGAGGGCAAAGTTTGATGATAAAGATGTTGTTGCTGTGCTGTCATGGCGACCTTATGACATAGGAACTGATACCTCAGTCTCCAGATGGTATGGTGATATGGGAACTCCTCCACCGAAGTTGGTTGTAGATTCGCTGATTATTTCTGTCGATGGTAGAGGTGCCGTAGTGCCGCGCGCTATGTTTGGTTACCTATGCTCACAAAGTAACAGTATCAGCAAAAGTATGGGTTTAGTTACCCATGGGGAAAATATTTGTGTCTATATAGATCTGGGTGATGGTGCTGAAGGCTGGACCGCAAGCTATATCATTGACCCATCCACAGGAATTCTCATTTCACATCATGTGCAGGATGGCCCAAAGTTTCATAACAAGATCAAAGGATAATCACTATTACTCGCAAATTCAGTGAGTTAATGATGCGTGTGTGTAGCTTGACCATTGAAATTACATTTGGGGAAATTACTACTCATGCAGAACTGGGATGAGCACTCGATTACGGCTCTACCCATGGAATAGATCAAGCGTTGAACAGAAATCCGCATGAATATGAGACGTCATACGAACGCGAGTTTCTTTGCGTGCAGCATGAGGTGATGGCTTTGCTCTTGAATGAGCCAAAAAAGTGTCATGGGTGCGACGGTCAGCCCAAGTCGACGATCAATATTGTTAGTCTATTGCTGAGGGGCACAGGCATCGCTTAGCATAGTAGGTGGCTACTTTCCATGCCACGATACTTCAGCGGCGGCGATTTTTTTGTCACTCAGGCCTAATGCTTTTAAAATCCCTTTGGCCATCATTATATTACCGAGCTTGTTCATATGGCATCCATCGGAAGTGATCTTGTTTTTGATATTTCGTGAGTATTTTGGTTCGCCAAACATCCGTGCCTTACCTTTTTCATCTGGCATTTTTTTGACTAGCTCGTGCATGTCTTTGCTGAGGTCTGCGATGAGGCATTTCTTTTCTTTGGCAATCTCTCTGAGGAAATCGTTATAGGGAATGAGCCTCTTGTTAGTTTCTTTATTGGGGTCCTCACCGATCATGGTAGAGGTTAGGATCATGACTTTGATGTCGGCGGCCTGCGCTCTCTTGATGATGGTGCTGATGTTTTTTTTGTAGTCGTTCAAGGAGACGCCCTCGAATGTACGTTTTCCAAGTGTCAGTGTGAAATGCCACACGTCATTAACACCGCAGCTCAGCAGCATCCAGTCGGGGTCTTTGCTGAGCACATCCTTATCGAGACGGGCGAGCATGTTATTGGATTTGTGTCCTGATTTCCCTGCTGGCACATGGGTAAGTTTGAGACCCTCCTGATTAAGCGCCTGCATCACAAGCTGAACATAACCATTTTTTCTATTACCCGCTGCGGTGATGGAGTCGCCCATGAAGGCTATTTTTTCGCCAGCTTTAACGGCTAGCTTAATTTCTTTTGCGGACGCCGAATGCAGTGTCAAGCAGCCGAATACTATCAGAAGTGTTGTTGTGAACTTGTATTTAGAGATCATTTTGTTTCTTTGATTGTAGAGCTTTTTTAACTGCATTGGCAACGGCATTACCGAGAACTTTTTGTTCCTCTTCTTTGTAGTAGTGTACGTCTGAGCCAGTTTTGAATTTATCAAAGACGGGAGAGTCGTTGACGACTTTGCACAGATTGTTGATTTGAATGTCAGGGTAATCCTTCATCACCTCTAGAGCGGCTTTGTTGAAAGCAACTTCAGCTCCCTTTTGCCGACCGTATGCCCCGCCACTATTATTAGGAACAGGGGTGGTCGTGCAAAAGACTAAAGTAGCGCCGGTTTTTTTTAGGATTTCAATTTCGGTTCTGAGGTATGCTTTGTATTTTTCTAAGGGTGTTGCATACGGAGCACCTGGGCCGGATTGCTTGAGATCATGCAATCCATGGTTGAAATGAATCACATCCCACTGGAAACCTTTTTGGGTGTAGTTACCTAACCAATAATCGGCATACTGGGTGCCGTAGTTTGATGAGAAGCTGTTGCCTTCGTTGCGGTGGTAATTAACGACACCCTTAAGAGCTTCCTTGGCGGCATTGCCATAGTTCATACTAATGGAGTCGCCGATAACCAACAGACGGGGGAGTTTGGGGTCCTCGCTCTTACGTGGGTCTGCCAGAGAGGTAAGTTCGATATGCTCGGCGACAAATTTGTCCCCGCTTTCAGATCCGATGATGCGTGCTGACCAATAACCTTGATTTAACGCGTTGGCTGTAACGGCTCTTTTGGTGCTTATTTTTGGAAAACGCCAGGTCGTCTTCACTTTGACTGATTTGGATTGGATGAGTAATGTTCCCGAGGTGGTGCTGTCGGGAGTAAACAAGCCTACGACCTCTTTTTCGCCCGTTTTAATACCAACGGTATTTTTAGCATCTAAAAAAATTGTCGCTTTGTTGGATATGAAATCGTCACCACGCGACATCTTTTCTGCTTCTTTTGGGTTACCCACAAAAAATCGTATGATCACTGGGGTCTTGATACTGCTGAAGTCTTTGATCGGATTCTTGTGCATGAAAATCGTATCCTTCGACCAGTAAACACAATTCCTAGCACGACCAATTACCTTCTGATGATCCTTTTCATCGTAGACTGTATTTTTAATAAACACAAATCGTTGATTGTTGTCATCAACATTGAAAACTTTGCCGTAATTTTCGAAAGGCCACATGTTAGGCTTTTCGTTGATGTGCTTGGCATCAAATCCACATGCGTGTTCAGGTGCGGCATGGATCAATGGTAAGGATAAGAAATAAAATACTATCAATAATACAATTTTCATGGGTCGGCTATAGTGAGGTGATGCGCTCAAGATCATTAAGAATTTTTCGAGCAGCAAGTTTTCCCGGCCCGCCCATAACGCCACCGCCAGGGTGTGTGCCGGAGCCGCATTGATAGTATCCGTTGATAGGGGTGCGATACTGGTTCCAGCCGGGTGCTGGGCGATTAAGAAACATCTGCGGGGTAAACATTTCACCGGCAAAAATATTACCTTCGCTCAGTCCAACGACACGTTCGATGTCGAGTGGCGTAACGATTTCGCGGTGCTCTACAAGCTTGTTGAATCCAGGGAAAAATTCCTCTAGGCATGCTTGCACGGCATCACCAAGGTTTTCTCGTTCGCTATCCCAGTCGCTATCTGCCAAATGATAGGGGGTATACATTACAAAGCATGACATCACATGCTTGCCTGGTGGAGCCATGTCAGGGTCAACGGTGGATTGTATGCAGCAATCGATAAATGGTTTGCGGCTAAATCTGCCTGCTTGGCAATCTGCGAATGCCTCTTCAAGAAAGTCAATCGACGGGCCAACATTGGTGAAGCCTGTGAAGATATCCGTACGACCATCAAGGCCTGGGAAATTTGGAAGTGCTGACAGGGCAAAGTTTACCTTTGACGCGCTACCTTGGAATTTGAAATCTCGAATGTGTTTAACTAAGTCATCCGGCAGATCATTCGAATTGACGAGCTCCATGAAGGTGCGCCTTGGATCCAGAGCGCTGACGACGACCGGCGCATTTAATTCAGTACCATCTTTGAGTAGCACACCGGAGGATTTACCATTGGCATAGATGACGTGTTCGGCTCCGCAGTCTGTGCGGATCGTGCCGCCAAAGGACTCGACGGCGCGGGCAAGGACCTGGGTGAATCCGCCATTACCATTTTTGTGGAATCCCCACTCACCTTGTTCACCATCGTATTCGCCGAGCTTATGGAAAAGCCAGATTAAGCCGGATTCCTTTGAGCGTGGCCCGGCCTTAGTGCCGATGATGCCACTTGATGCGATCTGTGCTTTGAGTAAATCAGACTCAAGGTATTCATCGAGTATTTCTGCTGCGCTGCAGTTGATGAATTTTTGTATCATCTCACGTATATCCGACGGTAGACCATCGATGTATTCATTCAGCTGAACCATCTCCGCAAGATCTGCAGGGTCTTGGCTGATGCTATTTGGCGGGATGGAATCGACCAAAGGCATCAGCGCATGACAAACACGATTGATCAGGTGGCTGAGGTCGCGGTAAGACTCAGCATCCTCAGTTGAAAAGCGCGAAATTTCATGAAAATTTGCATCCTTGTTCGGGCCTAGCAGCATATATTCTCCGTTGAATCCAGGCTGAAAGGTGTTGGTCATTGGTAGCACCATCAAACCGTGCGCCGCGAGATCAAGATCCTGTACAATGTCTGGTCGTAGCAAGCTGAGCGCGTACGAAAATGTGGTGAACTTATATCCCGGAATCAGTTCCTCTGTGATGGCGGCCCCGCCGACTAATGGCCGCTGTTCAAGGACTATTGTTTTTAATCCCGCTTTGGCAAGATAGGCAGCATTGATCAGTCCATTGTGGCCGCCGCCAATGACGATAGCATCATATTGAGTATCCGATTTCATTATACGATTCTTCCTTCCGGGCGTTGGGTTTTGCGTATGGGATCGAAAAAGGGCATGCGCTGCACCGTGGCTAATACGTTGTGTGGCTTACGGATCACAGAGACCTCGATGTCCACCTCCGTTCCGGGCTTGGCCAGATCGTTGGGTAGCTTTGCGATGGCAATTGGCTTTTTCAAAATCGGGGAGAACATAAAACTGCTCGCATATCCTGCGTAGTCCCACTCCTTGTCACTACGTCGATAGATACTTTTTGTGGATTCGCAATAGAGGTCATGTTTGGGAGCCATGATGCCTGTTTCTAGATGCACACGTTCGTAGTCGTGCCAGTCAACACTGAGCCCAACAGTGCGCCAGCGGTTAGATTTCTCACTGATTTGTTTTTCAATAGCTACTCGTCCGATAAACTCACGCGGGTCGTGGGTCAGATTACGTAGCATCCAGCTCCAGCCGAGCTCGACTGGGGTTTCCCGTTGTTCGTCGACCCATGCGAATCGTGAGGAGTTAAAATCCACGTCGAGCAATAGCAATCCGGCTTCTACCCTTGCCATTTTTAGTGCTTCGAGACCAATGGGGATGATATTGTATCCTTTGCCCGCGTCTACTAGGCAGTGCCAAACCTGCTCCGCTTGATCTGAGCGGATCCAGACTTCATATCCGAGGTCACCGGTAAAGCCAGTGCGCGATATGGTGACGGGGCAGTCGTCAATCTTGGTTTGCACCAGATCAAAGTAATCTAAGTCACCCACGTCATCGGTTAGTTGAGAGAGCACGTTGAATGCATGAGGCCCCTGAATAGCAAGAATACCAAAGTCGCGAGTCATGTCGTCGATTTTGACGTCTGAAATCGAGAGCTTCTTTGCTATTGAGCGGAAATATCGCAACGAGGGCTCCGCAGAGGTGATCCAGAATTCATTCTCTGATATTCGTAATATCACACCGTCCTGCAGCACAAAACCATCCCTATCACACCAGCAGGTGTATTGGGCCTCTCCGGGTTGGCACTGCGCGATATCGCGAACCATTACCGACTGTAAAAAGCTCAAAGATTTAGATCCAGTGATTTTGTATTTAAATAGAGGTGAAGTATCGAGTAGTGAGACAGAGTTGCGGATTGCGTAGTATTCCGCTGTGGATGAATACTGGTAGCGAGGCGCTACAAGATACCCGGACCAGTGTTTCCAAATACCCGTCTCGAGGTAGGGTTTGAGACAATTATGGAATGGTGTCGTCTGAGGCATACTACTAGTTATTTTATTTCAATGAGGTCGTCGTTGCGTTGTAGTAGTTTACTGTGACCAATTTTATGCAAAGAGCCATACCCTTCATTTTTATTGCCTACCGTGATTTTCTTTACAAGTCCCATCAGGGATAATTACTCAGCGAGTATTGGGTAAGTCTCGATGATGCGTTTGTGAAATGGGGGCGTGGCTCCGTCGTTCTGCTGTGGTGTGCCGGGTGTGCTGCGACCGTTTTTAATTGCGGTTTGCAGGAGTAGCATCAGGGACTTGACCTTACTAGGGTGCTTCTGGGCAAGGTTGGTTTTTTCAGCGGGGTCGGCTTCTAGATCGAAGAGTTGAACCGGATGCAGACTCTTGTCCTTCGATGCGGTGCGGGGTCGGGGTAAAGACCAGCCGCCGGAGCCAGGGCACATGAGGAGTTTCCATTTCCCTTGTCGGATAGCGAATGATCCGTTGATCGAGTGGCTGATGAGGTAAGTGCGTTTAGTTTTTGTTTTTCCTTCGAATGCGGGCATTAGGCTGACGGAGTCTTCGCCGCCGTTGTCTTTCTTTGGCTGCTTGGTGATTTCGCGCATGGTGTCGTAGAAGTCGGTGAGGCATGCTGTGGCGTAGGATTTCTGGCCGCCTTTGATTTTGGTGGGCCAGCGCACGATGAATGGCACGCGATGGCCACCTTCGTAGAGGTCGGCTTTGTGGCCGCGATAGATGGCGCTCGGGTCGTGGTTGTGTTTTGCGAGTTCTGTAAAGTTGCCCTCGGGTGAGCAGCCGTTGTCGCTGGTGAAGATGACGATGGTGTTGTC
>JABHEX010000043.1 GCA_018676385.1 Akkermansiaceae bacterium | reverse complement strand
CCCAACCAGTGAATGGAACTATTCGTGCCGCGCCATTGCTTCGCCGTTGGATAGAACGGCTAAGGAAACAAAATCTAATATTTAAAACACGCCATCGTTGGCAAGGATTCAAGGCAGATGGCTCCGCTATTTTTGAGTATGAACACAAGCATCATACCGTAAAACACGATGCCACCATTCTTGCTCTGGGGGGCGGCTCGTGGCCACATACTGGCTCCGACTCAAACTGGATACAATACCTCGAACAATGCGGGGTCTGTGTCGAGCCGCTCTCGCCAGCAAACTGTGGCTGGGAAACCCACTGGCCAGAACCCATCATCAGAGAGGCTGAGGGTATGCCTGTCAAAAATATTACTCTTAGTGCCAACACAGACAACTGCAACGGTGAACTTGTCATCACTCGCTACGGACTTGAAGGTGGCCCCATCTACCGACTTGGCCCCAGTCTCCGTGCAATGGAGTCTCCCGAGGTCATGATTGATTTCAAACCTAATGTTTCTCACGCTGAACTCCTGAAACGTATGGGTAAAGTTCACAGAAATTTTATCCGTGAGGCAAGGCGGCGATGGAAACTTGATCCTGCAACCTGCTCGTTGCTCAAACATATGCCTGATAGAGGCCCATGGAAATCTGTCGAACAACTGGCACACGAAGTGAAAAACTGCCGAATTCCTCTCACCCAGCCACGCCCGATAGCAGAAGCAATTTCCTCGGCTGGGGGGATTTGTTGGAACGAAATCGACAACACTCTCATGCTTAAGAACCTACCCGGTATTTATGCGACTGGTGAAATGCTCAACTGGGAAGCCCCAACAGGCGGCTATCTAATGCAAGGTTGCTTCGCCACTGGCCACTGGGCTGGCACCACTGCAACCAACTGTTAGCAATCAAGATTAACTGGTAATCTAATCATGAAACATGTCCTCTGCCCCGGTTGGGAAGTTGCCGTAATTTCACCACCATGTGCCTCAACAGCCCGCTTAACGATTGATAGCCCCAAGCCGGTCCCTTTGATTTCACTCTTTACCTGGTCTTTCTCCACGCGATAAAAACGTTTAAATATATACGGCAAATCACCGGATGGAATACCTACACCGTTGTCACTCACTGAAATATTGATTCCGCCATCCACAGCTTTAGCTTCAATTTTAATCTCCAGCCCATTAGTAGGGTTTTGTTTAAGGGCATTCTCAACCAGATTAAATAGAATTTGTGTCCAGTAAAAGCGATCTGCATTTAAGGTGAGATCATCTGGCATGATGATTATAGAAATAACAGAGCCCTGCTTCTCAATCATTAATTCAAGCCGGTCGACCACATCCTGAATACAATCCATAACCAAAAAATCGTCACGATTAAGTGCTATCGACTCCCCCGATTCCATTTTAGAAATCACCAACATATCTTCAACCAGACGCGCAATACGTTGCCCATGCTTCCTCATCGTCCCCAGAAACTTAGTTGCCAGTGCATGATCCTCAATCAAACCATCATCTAACAGGTTCTCTAGATACCCATTGATGATTGCCATCGGAGTACGCAATTCATGTGACGCATTGGCCACAAAGTCTCTCCTTACCTGATCCGACAAATACTCCGTAGTCACATCTCTGATAACTACCCGGGTTAGCTCCTCATTACCTATCGTCTTCAAGGGGGCGGCATCGATCACCCAGGCACTAATTCCTTGGTTCGATGCTGCGCCCAGCGGGCTAAAAGTTGAATGCAAAACAACACGCTCCTGCATTGGCTTTCCAGTACGAATGCACTTCATGATGGCGACAGACAATTGGTCATCTATAAATGCCTCCATTAGACTTCGACCGCTCAGCTTTCTACCTTTGACCAGCTTTCTTGCTGCTGCATTGGCAAATACAATTTGGCTAATTTCATTAACTAATAGAAATGCATCACCCAAAGCATCAAGAAGCTGATCTCTCTCCATGAGTGCTTCCCTTCTAACCTCACGGTTACGCTTTTTCTGTTTTTGGATAAGCAACTTCTGTGCGCGATGCTGCCTAATCAGCGCATAGCTAAGGATAGCTATAACGAGCAACAGCAATAATTCGGTCATCATCAGTTCAAGATTGAATCACGTTAAGTCATACTTGATAAGTCAATTCAGTCTAACTTACAATGGCAATTTCACCTGATAGCCTACGCCGCGTACGGTTTCCACAATATCGGCATGGACTCCCAGTTTCTTGCGAAGCCTCTTCATATGAGTATCCAAGGTTCTACTGTGTACCTCACTACTATATCCCATGACGTCCATCAGCAGAGCATGCCGATCTTGCGATGCATTCTGACGCTCGCAAAGATACAACAGCAGTTTAAATTCGGTTGATGTCAAATCCACTTGCTGACCGTCGAGGAAAAACTGTAACTCGTTTTTAACGAATCGAAATGGCCCGCAGACCAGTTCGTTACCGCTGACTTTACGCGTCGAACGCTTGAGCAAATTTCTAATCCGTAACACGAGTTCCTTCGGGCTAAATGGTTTAGTCACGTAGTCCTCGGCACCCAATTCCAATCCTTGGATTCTATCTTCAGTCTGACCACGTGCAGTCAGCATGATAACAGGTATCGTTCTCGTGGATTTGTCTATCCTTAGCTCTTTAAACACACGAAATCCGTCAAGCCCAGGCATCATTACATCAAGCACGATCAGATCCGGTTTGATTTCTTTTGCCTTTGCCAGCCCCTGAATGCCGTCATGAGCCAACTCAACCTGAAATTCGTTACGCCTCAGGTTAAACGCTACGAGGTCAGCAATGTCCTCTTCATCTTCGACTACTAGAATAGTGTGCATGGAAACTTAT
>JABHEX010000391.1 GCA_018676385.1 Akkermansiaceae bacterium | reverse complement strand
CGGCTGGAATATCTGAACTTAGGCTACCCATTTTTCCGTAGGCATTGCGGAGGAGATCACGAGCTGCGGTGGTTTCGGTATTACCAACTGAGCGAACGGTATGAAGTAAGCCGTTGAGAATAGTGATTGCGAGTGGGAAGTCAGCACGAGCCACAGCTGCCTGTGCGAATGGGTAGATACGCCTCCAAGATTCGTGGTGTTGCCCAGCCTGTTGAATAAGTTTTTGCGTATGGAGTAGGCGGTCCATTGACTTGGGTTTAGTATCGATGAGTTCGATGCCTGCTTCGCTACTTATGCGTCCGAGTCGGAGGTCGCGAACGATACGATAAACGCGGTTTTTTTTCTCCTCTGACCAGTCCTTCGAATTGGCATTACGTGCCGTTTCTATCCAGCTGCGAGCAGGCCATTCTCCCATACCCCATGGTCGGAAAGGATGTTGGTCGGCGCGCTTGCGTGAATTTTTTAGGAGTGCATCCATTGCGTCTATCTTACCTGCACGGAAATATATGTTGGCAAGGTCTGCGGTGTAGACTCCGTGGTGATATTTATTTGTGTTAGCGCGTGACTGAAGGAATCTTTGTGCATCGGCAGGTTTAAGTGTGGATGCGTAACGACGGGCGCAGGAAACGTATTCCAAATTATTAGGATCGATATCCATGTGTGACCTCCACCAATTGATGGCTTCGGTTTTCATGCCGAGTTCGTTCATGATATCGCCAATACGGGTGCAGTATGCAGATCGGTGGGGGCTTAGTTCTAATGATTTATTGATCCAAGGTAGTGCCTTACGGATAATGTTTTTATCTTTTATTTCTATCAGCCGAAGCCAAGTGTCATAGTGGGTAGGAGCTGAGGGAATACTGAGGAGATGGCGAGCAGCTGTGGCCTTCATCGCAGCCATTTCTTTTGGGGCGCTGTAGGCTGCGGCATCCATCCACCTCACAGCAGCGTTGAGGTCACTCGTGAATTCTTTGCAGAGTGTTTGGTAGTGGCTGGCGGAGCTGGCTTTGGATTTTCCCCCGAGGTGATTCCTGTACACATAGGCGAGGCGGGACAGCACGAGGTGTCGCTGTGGGTTGGTGAGTTTTTGCTGAAGAAGTTTTTTGCATGCTTGTCCTGACTTCCCACCATTTTCTTGGATAGTTTTCCAGAGTTTAGTGTTTGGCTCATTGTGGTGAATTTTTCTAGCTGCCAGCCATATACGATGATGTTGTTTATCTTTCGGAGCTCGTTTCCAGATATGTTTTTGGAATTCCACGAGGTGGGGAAATTGTTTGGCGCTTGCGCTGACGGCGGCGAGGTTTTTTCGAAAGCTTTCTTCGCCGGTGGCTGATGTGTAGAGGACGCCTGTAATTTCTGCTGACCAGCTATCATTGCTGGGAGTGTTTGCGAGGTATTCGAGTGCCATACGGCGGGCTTTGGCTGTATCCTTCATGCCGTCGCGATAGACGTCGATGGCGAGAATGGCTCGCAGAATACCTGTTTTATCTGGATTACGTGCAATTAATTTGAGTAGCCCTTGCTCAGCACGCTGGTGGTTTTTACCGCACCAGCGAACGTAGGCGCGAACGAGGTCACTGGTCACGTTTTTGCTCAGAATATTTTCTGCAATAGCGAATGCTCTCTGGGTATCTTTGACCTTGGCTGCGGCTTCTGCGGCTTGGGCTAGTGGGTTGTAGCGGTCCTCGCGATAAGGATAGGCTTTGAGATAGCGGCGGGCTTCAGCCTCAATGTCAGCTGGTGCTTTGGCTGCATTTATCATTGCTTGAATCAGATTACGGTGAATGTCGTCTCTATTTGGGACGAGTGCTTTACGGAATGATTGAATTGCATTTTCGTATTGCCCGAGGCGGGTTTCGAAGCGTCCGGACCGAAGCCAGAAGTCAAGTTTTTCGGTTTTATTGAGTGGGGTGTTACGACGTGCAAGGGTTTTGCCGATCTGTAGTCCCTCTGCCCACTGTTCGGACCGTTCAGATGCATACATGCCCTGAAGTCCTATATCTGTTAGCATGGGTTGGGAAGGCAGCTTCACCACCATGGCCTTCGCGAGATTTGACGCTTGTTTATAGCTTGTTCCGTTATTGGCTTTGATAAATAATTTTAAGGCTTGGACACCCTGTTCAGCAGCACCGCCATTTTCCCAGATTGAGCGCCGCTGGACAGCGGCGAGACTACTGCGGCCAGTGTGTTGGTAGGCAGAGGCTATGTGGTCACGGACCTTGTTCGTGAGGGCATGGTTAGGAAAGATTTCAAGAAATTGGCGTCCGGTGATGATGATATCGTCATGACGTGCTGTGATAGCATAGCCGTGAATGAGTTTGAGCATCATGGCAGCCCGACGTGGGTGTTTTGTTTGGGAGCGCGAGAACTTTCCTGTGACACGAATTAGTCCGAAGACCTGTTCGTTCTTCCAATAGATATCCGCCAGTTCCAGCATGATCTTCGCGCTGCTGGGTGATGACTCGGTTGTTTCTTTGAGTTGTGCTTCAAGGTCAGTAGCACGATCGGCACGGGCTGTTAGGCTTAGTGCGGCAACGACGACGAGAAGGGGTAAGTATGTTTTCAAAATCCTGCTTTTTTTAGTGCGTTTACAATTTTGTTAGCCTCTGACGCTATTTCGCTCTCGGGGTAATCGTTGATGAGTTTTTCAAACTTTTTGCGTGCCTCAGGTTTGCGGTTTAATTTGTAGAGGCATCGACCATAGTTGAAGAGAATGACATCGAGGAAATTGGCATCGGGGTAATCTGAGAGTACGTTCTCGAAGACGTCTATGGCTCTAGAGTAATCTTCTTTCTTATAATAGAATGCTGCCATCTTGGCCACGGCATCGCCCACGCGGCCGGAGTCTGGGAATTGTTCATAGACTTTTTGATAAGCAAGGAAGGCTTTATCGAAGAGTTGAGCTGACTGGTTGGCAGGGGCTTTAAGAGCCATGGTTTCGTAGCATTTGGCGGTGAAAAACTGGCCTTCGCCGCGGAGTGGACTGTTGGATAGCTTAGCAATACTTGAGTATAGACTGATGGCACGGGTGAAGCTCATACGTTTTCTTTCGACGTGGGCTTGTTGTAGCATCGCCTCGTCGACGTATGAGCTAGTTGGGAATTCTTTGAGCAGGCGACGGCTCATGCCAAGTGCGAGATCGAGTTGGTTCATGGCAAAGTAGATACGCCAGAGTTGCACGTAGGTTTCCTCGAGAAGCTTGCCTCCAATCTTGCGCGCTTGGGTATGAATTTTTTCGCAAACTTGAAGAGCCTCTGTGTATTTGAGGTCGGCTTTTTCGTTAAGGCCGAATTCTTTGTAGTAGTTTCCGACCTCGGTGAGTGCGGAGGCGGTGCGTAGTTGGGTTTTGAGGCGCAGTTCCTCGTCGGAGATTTCGGTGCGAGTCACACGGACTTCACCTAAGTTACCCTCGATGATTCGAGTTTCGGCAGTGCGCACAATGGTGTCTTTGCTGAGGTTCTGGTCATCGCGGTAGACAAGTCGTATAGTCTGTCCGGGTTGCCCTG
>JABHEX010000390.1 GCA_018676385.1 Akkermansiaceae bacterium | reverse complement strand
CGATTACTTCGCCGGAGGGGTTACAGTTTGCGGATCAGCTTTATCAGCTTGATCGAGCAGTGCTTGCACGCGAGTTGTCACTTAAGGAGATTAAAAAATTTAATCCTACCGAGTGTGCTCCGTTAGAAGTCTTTGTCCATGGTGCCTTATGCGTTGCTTACTCAGGTCAGTGTCTAACAAGTGAAAGCCTTGGTCAGCGCTCAGCGAACCGAGGTGAGTGCGCGCAGGCTTGCCGGATGCCTTACAAGTTGGTCGTTGATGGCGAAGAGCAAGATATGAAGGATGTGCGTTATTTACTCAGTCCACAGGATCTTGCGGCGGTGGATATCATTCCTGAACTCGTGGAGCAGGGGGTTGTTTCTTACAAAATCGAAGGTCGTCTGAAGTCGCCTGAATACGTTGCAGCGATTACCAAAGTCTATCGTAAGGCGATCGATGCTGCAGTCGCGAAGAAAGATAGTCCGATCACGGAGGATGATCGCTACGCTATGGAGATGACATTTTCTCGAGGGCTCTCTACGGGTTGGTTTGAAGGAACCAATCATCCGCGGCTTACTCACGGGAAATTTGGCAAAAAACGTGGGGTCTACATTGGTGAAGTGACTGGCAGTGAGCGTGGTTGGGTAGATGTGCGACTTGCGACACGTATGCCGGTGAAGGCAGGCGACGGGATCGTTTTTGATGCTGGTGAGGATAGGAATGAAGAACAAGGCGCGCGCATATGGAAGGTCGCGGGCGAGCGCTTGCTCTTTCATAATAAGCACAGTGGGCTCGACTGGAAACGTATCAAACCTGGTCAAACGATCTGGAAGACTGATGATCCCAAACTGAACAGCTCACTGACTGCGAGTTGGAAAAATGCAAAACTAGAGCCGGTTCGGCAATCGCTCAAAATCTCGGTGAGCGGGAGGGCAGGAGAGCCGATGGTGCTGAGGAGTCTTGGGGTTTTCATAAAGTCAGAGGAGGTATTGGAAATGGCTGATATGCGTCCACTGACGACAGATTTTTTGGTAAAGCAGCTAGGTAGGCTTGGTGGAACAGCTTGGCAGTTGGGAGAGCTTGAGAATCAGCTTGAGGGAGATGTAATGTTACCGGTGTCTGCTATTAACCGCTTGAGACGATCTTTGGTTAAGGCGCTCGATCAAGGAGTGAAATCGAAAGTAATGGATCTAAAGCGCGCCAAGACAGTATGTCCCAACAGCGCAGAGCTTATGCCTGAGCGGCAAACTGATGAGTCTCACAAACGTGAATTATCTGTGTTATGCCGGAGTATGGAGCAGATTGAGTCGGCCTTAGAAGCTGGCGTTTCTGAAATTTATGTAGATTTCGAGGATATACGTCGTGGTAAAGATGGTGTGGCACTTGTTCGAAGCCAGAAGGGGGCTCGTATTCACCTTGCCACACCGAGGATACAGAAGTCAGGTGAGGCGGGGTTTTTTAAAGTTGTCGAGCGTGCTGAGCCTGATGGGGTGTTGATTCGTAACCTTGGTGGTGTTGCTCATTTTAAAGATCGGGACGATATTTATAAAACAGGTGACTTCTCATTGAACTGCGCAAACCCACTGACGGCAAAAATTCTCCGTGAGGAGGGAGGTTTGGATCATCTTCTGGTTTCTTATGATTTAAACATTCAGCAGGTAATGGATCTATTGCTGGCTGCGCCGACTGATTGGTTTGAGCTCACACTGCACCAGCACATGCCGATGTTTCATATGGAGCATTGCGTTTTCTGTACCTTCATGAGCGAGGGTACAAGTATTCGAGACTGCGGAAAACCCTGCGAAAAACATCACGTGCAGCTCAGGGACCGTGTTGGGCAGCTGCACACGCTTAAAGCAGATGTGGGATGTAGGAACACATTATTTAATGGGAAAGCGCAGACGGGTGCCCGCTTCTATCAACAGCTTCGTGGCACAGGGCTCAGAAGGTTCCGTATTGATTTTCTCGACGAGGATAAGCTATCTGCAATGCAAATCATCAATGCTTATCAGGAGTTGCTCAGCGGAGCTACGACAGGGTACCATCTCTGGCAAGATCTTGATGTGATGGAAAAACTTGGTGTCACGGAAGGCACTCTGGCTCACTGATCTAGTCGGGAACGCCAGTTTTCATCATTGATTCAGCTCATGATCTGAATGGTGATTTCCGTATCGATGATGATTCGATAGGATCTCATATAATAGTAACTAAATAGAGATTTATTTATTTCTGAATAAATCCAAAAATACCTTCGTCTCAGATGCATGGAACGCAAAAAACATAGATCTCTTAAGCTCACGGTCATGGCGATTATCGCAGCTCTCGGGCTCTCAAATTGCTCTACCACGTATGATGCCTACGGGCGCCCGGTGGAGACCGTGGATTCTGGTGCCGTGGTGCTCGGTGCTGTGGTGCTTGGTATTGCAGCCTATGCTATTGGGAAAAACAACCGCTCTAGTAAATATGATTATGCTTACGATGACTGTGGACGCCGGCATCACAGAAGCCATCGACGGCGCGGCTGTCACTAGGTCGGCGCAGACCCCGGAAATGGTCGTGATTTATGGATCTACAAAAAAAATCCTCGCCTGCGGCGGCGCTATCACGTAACGATTCTCACACGTGGAAGCTGCAGAATACAAAGTCAGGCTGGATATTTTTGAAGGCCCGCTGGATCTACTCCTTTACCTGATCAAGAAAGATGAGGTGGATATCCATCATATTTCGATTGAGCGTATCACGAAACAGTATCTCGATTACATTGATACGTTTAAGATGCTAAACATCGACCTCGCGTCTGAGTTTATCGTGATGGCGGCAAACTTAATGTATATTAAGAGCCGTACATTACTCCCGAAGTCGGTGATGCCACCGGAAGAAGATATTGAGGAAGATGACCCGCGCTGGGAGCTTATACGGCAGCTGATTGAGTATAAAAAATTTAAAGATGCTGCTGGTTTT
>JABHEX010000042.1 GCA_018676385.1 Akkermansiaceae bacterium | reverse complement strand
ACATCGATTTTCCAGAGGAGGATATTGATGCCGATACGGGGAACACTTTAAAGAAACGGTTAGGTGAGGTTTGCGCGAAAATCGACCGGCTGCTGCAAACCGCCGAACATGGGCGCATCCTGCGCGAGGGTGTGCGCACCGTGATTTTTGGATCCCCCAACGCCGGGAAATCGAGCCTGCTTAATCAGTTGTTAGGTTATGAGCGCGCCATCGTCAGTGATATCGAGGGCACGACGCGCGACACCGTCGAGGAGGTGTTAAACCTTCAGGGGATTCCCGTGCGCCTCATTGACACGGCGGGGATGCGGCAGTCCGAAGACAGTATCGAACAGCAGGGCGTAAAACGGACCCGCGACCAATTGGAAACGGCGGATCTGATCTTGGAAGTCGTCGATGGCACCCAGCCGCGCGTGATCCACCTGAACGACGATGAGATTGGTGGACGTCATCATATCCTTGTGATTAATAAAGCGGATCTTGAATTGCATTCCGACTGGAATGACGCAGCGGGAGTCAGAATTTCCTGCACCCAGTCAACTGGGCTTGACGAGCTGGCTAACACCATTACCCACGAGCTCTCCATGGGTGCTGGCGAGTGGGGTGGCCATGCTGTGGCAATCAATACCCGTCATCAGGCATGTTTGAAACGTGCCCGGTCGGCTCTAGAAGCAGCAAAAAACACCTTGGAGAATGGCCAGGGCGCCGAGTTTATTTCCGTCGAGCTTCGCGATGCCATGGAATCCATCGGCGAGATCGCCGGACGAATCGATACCGAGGAACTGCTCGGCGAGATCTTCAGTAGCTTTTGTATCGGGAAGTAGGTTTGAAGTGATGAAGAGTTTAGGGAAGGTCATCAAAAAATCGATTGTGTGATTTGTATTTCATGGAGTTGCGTGATTTTACTGGATAAATAGTTACAGCCATTGATTGACTGGTTAACCGGCTAACTAATGCATAGCCAGATCAGCTGTTCTGACAGTTTTTACTTCTCCTTGCTCTCGTCGTAGAAGATTTTGATATCAGCTTCTTTGGTCCCGAGTAGTTCCTGGGCGCGGATCAGGGCGTCGCGGGTGGAGATGTTCGGGTTTTCGCTAAAGTACATGAACAAGTTGGTTTCGCCCTCGGTGCGGTCGCACCCTTGTTGCAGAGTATTGAGCACCCCGGATTTTTTTAGCACCTCGTAAACGTCGCGGGTGGCACCTGAGATGAGAACGTGAACGCTTTTTTTGCGCGTGTGTTTGATCAGGTCCTCGAGGGCGAGCACGCTGGTGGCATCTAGGTGGCGGGCATTCTTGAGCCTCAGGATGATCACCTTGAGGTTTTGGTCGGCAATGGTGCGCTGGACTTGGGTGCGGAACAGATCGGCGGCACCGAAAAACAGGTCGCCCTCGACGTGGACGATGGAGATGGATGGGTTAGGGCGTTTGGTTTTTTCACCCATTTCGCGTAAGTCACCCTCGTCGCTAATCTCGTATTCAACGAGGTGAGGTCGGGAAGCTTTGCGCAGAAACAGGGTAATGGATAGGGCGACGCCGATGAAGATGGCGTAGTCGAGCCGGGTTAGCAAGGTGGCGGAAAATGTCGTGATGATGACCAAAGCGTCATCGTGTGTAGAGCGCAGGCAGATCCGGATATTTTTCCAGTTCATCAGCGAGATGGCGATTCCGATGACTAGCGCGGCCAGTGAGGCTTTAGGGATGTTTTCAACGATGGGGAGTTTGACGAGTGCAAGAAATCCTAACAGGCAGAGAATGCCGCAGAAAATCGATGAGAATCGTGACCTCGAGTGTGATTCGTAATTGAGAGCTGATCGTGTTAGTGAACCCGATGCTGGCATAGCCGCGGTGAGTGAGGTGGCGATGTTGGCCATACCTACCGAGAGCATGTCTTGGTTGACATCGGTATGGCTGCCTGAGCGACTCGCGAGGGATTTGGCCATGACGGTGTTCTCTAGAGAGGCGAGGAAAGCGATGGCAAAGGCGACTCCAATCAGGGTGGAGATATCTTCCCAGTTGATATCAGGTAGGCCGGGGGAGAGTTGGTCGAGCTGGAAGGCTTCGAAGGTGGCAAGTGACTCGAATGGTGATACCCATATTCGCAGCATAAGTCCGGCAAGGGATGAGATTGCTAGGCTTAGCGCGAAATTCGGCAACAGTGGTAGTTTTTTCTGTAGGATCAAGTAGAGCAGAAGTGTTCCGATACCCAGTGATACTGGTTGCCAGTGGAAACTTTCCCAAAGTCCCGCCATCTTGTCGACAATGGCAAAAAATGTTTTTGCAGATTCGCCCTCACTCATCGGCTCTGCGATTCCTAACAGGTGCTTCAATTGGTTTGTGAGAATGAGCAGTGCGGCGCCGGTGATGTATCCGACCAATACACTTCGGCTGACGTATTGCAGTAAATCGGCGACCTTGAATAGCGCTCCGAAGACCGAGAGAACCCCCACCATCATGACGAGCAGCGGCATGTATTCGACAGGAGGCTTATCCATCACTCCCTGTGCGGCGAAGAAACTGAAAATCATGAATGACGTCGCGTTTGTGGGGCCGAGGATCGTATGGCGCGAGGCGGCAAAAACGGGTGCTACCATTGCGGCGATGGCGGAGCAGATAATGCCGTAATAAATGGGTAGTTCTGCGATGGCTGCGTATGCCATGCCTTGCGGGAGTGCGAGCAGCGCTACATTGAGGCCTGCTTTGATGTCGTAGCCGAATTTCTCTTTATTGTAGCGCCTCAGCGGACCACGGATCGGCAACCAGTCTAGACCATTGCCAGAGATGACACGCAGAGTGGCTTTACGAAGATCGCGAAAGAATGCTTTGAGCTGTCGCTGCATAATGGATTATTTTCTACGTGCTCGAAAAAAGAGTGATATACCTAGGGCTAAACAAACTACGTTTGGTAACCAGAATAGAAGAATGGCTGTGTTTCCCTCCTTTTTCTGAAACTCGGAGGCGACCATAAAGAAGAGAAAGTAACCGAGACCCACTGCGATGCTGATCGCAAGCCCAGTGGATGTTTCCTTACGGCGTGCATTAATCCCGAGTGGTACTGCGACCAGAGCAAGGGCAAGGCAGGCACACGAGAAGGCATATCGGCGGTGGATTTCGTTGTTAAGGTTGTAACGTTTGGATACCTCGATCTCCTCGCCTGTTGCTAGCCGCGCTCGAATTTCATCGTTTGTCATTGTGCTTGGTTTTCGGCGTTTCTTGCGGTCTGCGGTGAAGTCGAAAAGCAGTGGTTCCCACTCGCCGATGAATGCTAGTTCTCGGGTGCCATCTTGATTTTGACTATCAATGGTGGCATCGGTGAGATTTAGCCGGATTTGTTTCGACTCATCAATGATCTTGAGTTTAGCTTCGCGAGCATAAATACTTCGGCTGGGGAAATCAGTTTCGTTTTCCTCATTGAGATGGTAAATGTGCAATCCGTTGAGGGTATCGCCGTTGCGCCCTTCGATAAAAATTTTCTGTCCCTTAAATCGTGTTTGCACCACGCCGGGATCAAGCATGGCATTGGGATTTTCTTTGACGGCCTCATACAAGACGAACTTCATCGTATCTTTTGCCTTTGGTGCCATTGCTATATTGAGCCACAGGCAAAGAGCAGAGAGGAGTGCCGCAATCACAAAAACGGGCATCGATATTCTAAGCAAACTTAGACCTGACATTCGCATGCTTACCAGTTCGTTTTCAGCGGATAATCTGCCGAAAACTAAGAGAACGGCGACAAGAAACCCCCAGGGAATCGTGTAGATAAGAGAAAAGGGAAGAAAACTCAGAACGAACTGCCCCACTTGCATAGGGGATGCTTTGTCCTCGACCAAAAGCGGCCTCAGTTCCTTAAAAAGGTTTCCCATGACGAGCATCACGCTGAGCAGGACTACACCAAAAATCGTCGCAGAAATGATCTGCTTGCCGATGTAGCGATCCATGAGGCGTAACATGGTCTTATTGTTAAAAAAGATCAGCCCCGCTGTCGAGGATGGACTGTAGCAGATCGGTCATCTAGCTTGTGTAGTATAATATGACCTTCCTGTTGATTAATGACGAAGTCTCACGGAGTGATGACTGCTGCGCAATCGAGCATGGATGACGTAAGCGCAACAGGCTCGAAGTCATTGAGAGGCATTATCCAGTTGCCGGCGTGCCTACTGATTTGCACTGAGGAGAATCTATCAAGCAAGATGGAGTTAGATCTGCTGCATTGATCTAGGTTCGCCGAGTATCTCCTTGAGGATCACAGCCTTGCGTGCGGAGCCGGGGCTAGCGAGCATGTCGCGCACGGATCCTGTTGCGGCACTACGAGGGCGATCTTTACGTTGTTTGTCGAGGTTCTGGAACCGCTCTATTGCGGCTTGCTCTTCTGCACTGAGTTGGTTTTTTTTGAAGCTAAAGTGATCAGGGTGGGCACTCGCTGGGGGAGTGGATGCGACGTAAATCGGCGGCGGTACTGGGTCAGTTCGGGGCAGTGGTGGCGGTATGGATGCCTTTTGTTCTGACTGTGT
>JABHEX010000389.1 GCA_018676385.1 Akkermansiaceae bacterium | reverse complement strand
GTCAAAGTCACGCAATTGGTGGTTGTATCCCATCAGTCCAGGCCATGGCATGTCGATCCCCTGGGCCCGTATGGGGTCGGCAGGTTGAGGATCGCTTAGAGGAACCGCGATCGTGCAGGGCTGTGGGCGCCGGCTGCCACTGAGGAAAAGTGCTTGGTTGGTCTCGAGCAGGGTGAGACGAAAGGAACCGAGGTTGATGATTTGCAGCCGACCCCGTAACGAGCCTTGGCTCAATTGAAGGGCGTCTAGGTCCGGGGAGATCGGCTGAAAGAGCTCCTGCAGATCAGCGCAGCTTTGGAATGAGGCATCAAGGACCTGCACTGAATTGGGTTTCGATCGCCTCAGTGTGCACCAGGTCTGTAGAAATGGAGGTCTGAAAAGATAAATGAGTAGTTAAATGTTATTCAAATATTGGATGACGAGCGCAAGTAATATTCGGCTATGCGAGCAATGCATTGAAAGCCTTTTGTGGCTTAAGCCTGGAAAGATTTATGTAATCGATTGTTCCTATGAACTTGTATTCCTTCGTTAAGGATTGGCCCGGGCTCATTGTGTGCGAAAGCATATTCATCGTTTTCCATATGATTCGCTGAAGTTATGTGCCCAAGGTTTCACGTCTATTGGTTTCTAAATGGTTTGGTGAGAATAACTCCAATTGCTCGAGCTGTTGTTGAATGTTTGCTCAGTAAAAAGGTCTTGATAGACGTTGCTAAGCGATGTGTTGGAGGTATCGTCTAAGCCGTAAAGTTTAACTTGTACATCGGTCATGGGATTCTTGGATTGATCGGCAAGTTGGTCGAGGCTTGCATTGAGATCTTTCTGCATCTGCTTCCATTGCCATTGACCTTTATTATTTTTCAAATATTTTGGCTTGCCATTGTTGTTATAAAGGAGACCTGAGGTCGTGATGTCTTCTTGTCCGAGGCTTTTGGGAAGAGGAATCGGCTGCCCAATAATGGAATCGGAAACAGCACTGGTTCTGGTGTCCCACCAGCTGCGACGTTCTGGTCTGCCATCGACCACCATGGTGATGGCTGTGGATTGATTTTGTCTGTTGGAATCGCTTGCTTTTTTGTTTAATAAGTACTCGAGTCCCTCAAGGGCGCCGAGCATTTCCGTTCCGGCATAGAGGTTGGAAGACGTCTTCTTATTGGCCTGAAAGAGGTCTAGTTCGTTGGGCTTGGGAAGATCGAGTTTTTTCCATAATGGATTGTTTTTAGTTGAGTTGCTGGATTGTTCTCCTGCCATTTTTAATGACAGAATATTGCGCATGATCTCAATGCCGCTATTAGTTTCTTCGTGAGAGAGAATAAATCGCTTGTGTTGAACGCCATAGTTGTAGGTGAGGAGATTTATGTTTAAAGATTTGGCTTCTTTGCCATCATTTGGATTATCGATAATAGTGTAATTATTGAGTTCATTTATTGCTTGTCTAGTTGTTTTGTTCGATAGTTTTTGCTGAAGCTGTGAGGGTGAGATGGTGGAGTTTGTGCCGATACGTTGAATTTGATAGCCACCACGCTCGATGTCTTCCGTAAAGGCCTTGAGGGCTACAAGTGATTGCAACTTAATGCGATCTTTGCTGCCTGAGCGCAGCATAGATGTGGAGGTATCAATGAGGAGATAGACGTCTCCTATTTCCTTCGGCTTGATGATGTCTGCTGGCTCTTTGTTTGGACCGGTATCTTCTTTTGGACATTCTTCCGCGAGTTCGATCTTGCTGATCAAAATTCCGTGTGAATCATTCTCCTCTGCAAGTTCTTCAAAACGGATGTTTGATTGTTTTGATGTTGCTGTGAATTCATATTGATGTTGTTCCCATGAGTTGGTTATTTCAGCTTCGAGGGTATGGGTTGTATTGGTCTTTGTGCCGTCGTTCCAGCTTAATTTGAGGGCTTCGTTATGGTTGGCCTGGCGCTTTCTTAAATAAAAACTGAGTTGATAGGTATTTCCCTTGGTTGTCTGGATAGTTTGCTCGAGTGCATCTGGCTTTGGGTGCTTCTTTGATGGTGGTTTGGCATCTAGCTCAATGAAGTAATCACTGGCTCCTTCCGGTGGTGTGATCTTTTCGAACCCGTTCTGCAAGATTTTGCCTTTATTTTCAAGTTTCCACCCTGGAATATTTTTGCTGTAACTCCATCCACGTTTTTTGATTCGATCGAGATTCTTTCTCTTGGTGATTTTGAAGTCAGAATTTTTGAGAAGATTGTCTGAAAAGCACAGCTTCTTGTCCTGATTTGTGATGGAGATGGAGTCTGTTTCGTCACCGGAATATCCGCCGCCTGTTTCTGCTTTTGCTTCAATGATGTAAGTGATATCACCATCATTGATGTCGTCACTGATGCCCGTGATGGTGATGGTTTGAGGTGTTTCCCAGTTGCTTGGAGTGAAGGTGAGGGTATCGGTGCTGATTGAGCCCTCTGTTGAATCGTTGCCAGAGAGGGCAACGGTGACCTTTGAGGTGGGCTTGTCATCTAGAACGACGGTGAAGCTGGAAGAAGCGCCCCCCTCTGTGGTAAGGAGGTTGCCATCGTCATTAGTGGTGCCGGTCGGGGTCAGAGTGATCCCTAATATTTTGGTTTCAGGCGAGGGCGAAGGAGAAGGCGTAGGTGAGGGCGAAGGCGAAGGAGCTGTGTCAGTGAAAGCGAGTGTTCCCGG
>JABHEX010000388.1 GCA_018676385.1 Akkermansiaceae bacterium | reverse complement strand
CGGATATTCTGCTCAGAGTGACATTTTGTAACCAGATATCATTGTCTGTCGCACGGAACATGATCTTGACGAGGATAATAAACGCAAGATTGCCATGTTTTGCAATGTGGAGAAGAAAAATGTCGTGGCCTTTCGTGATGTTGAGCACACGATATACGAATGTCCAATCGACCTTCGCCGGGACAAACTAGATCGCCTTGTCGCTGACCGACTTGGGATCGAATCCGAGTCACCTGACCTCAATGAATGGCAGGACTTTGTCGAGCACATCATCAACCCGACTCACGAAGTCAAAATCGCCGTTGTTGGAAAATACATCGAACTTCAGGACGCCTATAAATCAATTTATGAATCCCTTACTCATGCTGGTGCGGCTCACGACACAAGGGTGGTTGTGGAACGAATCGAAGCCGAGGCCATCGAAAAAAATGGGGCTGCTGCCCATCTCGACGGCATGAACGGTATACTAATACCGGGCGGCTTTGGTGATCGTGGAACCGAAGGCAAAATCCTGACTGCCAAGTATGCGCGAGAAAACAACCTACCTTTCTTTGGTATCTGCCTAGGCATGCAAATTGCCACCATTGAATTCGCCCGCAACGCTTGCGGTTTGGAAAATGCTAACTCTACCGAATTCGACAAAGACACCCCTCATCCAGTCATTTCGCTTCAAGAAGAACAACAAGGCATAGAGGACATGGGCGCAACAATGCGCTTGGGCGCTAGCGAGTCCAAAATTATCCCAAATACAGTAGCCGAAAAGCTCTATCAATCATCAAACCTCTCTGAGCGTCATCGCCACCGCTATGAATTCAACCCCGCTTATCGGGAACAAATCGAATCAGCAGGGCTAAAAATTAGCGCCGTCTCCGATCCGGAGGGCCTCGTGGAAATCGTGGAGATATCTAACCACCCATTCTTTATTGGCGCACAGTTCCACCCTGAATTTCAATCTAAGCCCAACCACCCACACCCAATTTTTTCCGGTTTCGTAGCTGCTGCATTGGCTAAAAAATAACCTCAACAGCAAACTATCATGTCAAAAATAGAATCACGTATACACGAACTTGGCTACGCTCTTCCCAGCGCTCCAGCACCCGCAGGCTCCTACGCGAACTGCGTACGCACAGGCAATCTCTTGTTCCTTGCCGGGGGTATTCCACCAATTGATGACGATACCTATCTTGGAAAAGTCCCCACAGATACCTCAATTGAAACGGCTCAGGATGCTGCTCGCGCGATCACCCTGAATCGACTCGCAGTCATCAAAGATGAAATAGGTGATCTTGATAAAGTTAGCCGTATCGTCAACGTCGGTGGTTTCGTTAATTCAGAGCCCAACTTCTACCAACACCCTGACGTCATTAATGGCTGCTCTGATTTGCTTGTTAATATTTTTGGCGACAAGGGAATTCACTCTCGCACCGCAATGGGCGCATCAGCACTTCCTCTAAATGTGTCTGTCGAAATTAATATGATCATTGAAATAAATTGATTTTGCAAAAAAACGACTCTAACACTTGCATTACGACTGAAAAACATATAAGAGTAATACCCATATACTGAATTTGTATATTTTTATTATGAAAACTACCATCCTACTAACTACTGCGCTTGCCGTCATCGGGTTATCTGTGTCACCCGGTCATGCCAACGTTGCAGAAGTAAACAACAACAATGCCGCTGAGGCTCCAGCCCAAAACACAGCCACCGTCTACGTAGTCAACGTCAAAGGCAAAGGGTGAGGCGTTGCCACAAGGGCCAGTATGGCCATCAAATCTCAAGACGGTGTCAAAAAAATCCTCATGTCGGGCTACCGTGCTACCGTCGTCATGGAAGAAGGCAAGTCTCTCGATGAGGCCAAAACCAAGGCAGCCATCGAAGGTAAAAATCTCAGTTTGGCATCCTTCTCCAAGTCACAAGCCGTGATCCCAGAAGCAGGATATGTTCTCGCAGTTACCGGCACCGGATGAGCGGACACTAACGAAAAAGCCCGTGTGGCTTTAGAAAAAGTGGAAGGAATCACTGGTGCATATGTTAACCGTGGAATCACTCTTCACCTAGCCAAAGCTGGCGATCTTGATAAAGACAAGATTGCTGAGGCGCTAAAACCATTCAGAATGGTTATTAGAAGTGTCAAGCCAATGCAAGGCAAGCCTTTCTAAAGAGGTTATTATAATCCCAATCCGCGGCCAGCCTCCTCTTGAGGCTGGCCGTTTTTTTGTACCACTAATAAAAACGGCGACTTCTCACCTGCTCCCAAGCGGCGAAACATCCGAGCGCCATCGAGGTTTTCGAAAAAATCGGTCACGGCACGCGATTCAACATCGCCACCCGCATGCCCAGGGTAGCACATCACGCTAAGCACCCCTCCATTCTTCAGAAGTGCCAACGCCTTGCCAACCGCGAGAAGGGTCGTCTCAGTCTGCGTGATTGTTGATTTGTCACTGCCCGGAAGATACCCGAGATTAAACATCACTGCCGCAACTTCCTGCTGCACATACGTATCCATTTCCTCATGCCCAGCGCAGTGGAGATTGATCGATACGTCAGAATCCCTCAGCCGATGTTTTGCATTATCCAGCGCCTGCTGCTGCACATCGAAGCCAATGATTTCACCCTTCGATCCCACACACTGGCCAAGAAACAAGGTGTCATGACCATTGCCCACTGTAGCATCCACTGCAGTATCTCCGGGGAGGGTCATCGAAGATACAAGCGCATGCGCTGTTTCCAACAAACTACCATGGACAACATTACAATCCATCGGCTATGGGATTTTTAGCTCATTATCGAGTTCACACTCACCGCATAGAAACGCCGCGAAGTGAGCCGCCACGGCCGGTGCCATGAGCGTTCCTTTCGATCCAAGGCCGTTGAAAAAACCGACGTTTGAATGCTGCGAATGAAATCCCACTATGGGTCGGCTATTCCTGATAATCGGCCTCACGCCAGCTTCATGTCCGATCACCTCGATTTGCAAATCATCTTCTTCGATCCAGGTGCGCAACTTGTTGAGCACTTCTTGTTTACCCGCATCAGTAGAATTTGAATCGAGAACTTTCCATTCGTAATTCGCACCCGCCTTCCACAATCCACCCTCACGAGGAGCTAGCCAGCCGTTCGCATGGTATCGCTTACTATCATCCAACCCACCTACCCACAGGCTGAGTATTTCTCCCTTGGCGCTTCGGTGGGCCACGTTACCAAACCAGCCATCATATCCCGCTACACCCGAAAGCCCATATGCTCCCTGACAAAGAATGATTTTTCCCGCTTTTACGTCCTGCCACTGAACCCCATCGGGTAAAAACTGCACATCCGATTCATAAAAGCTTCCCTGCCGCCAAGCCTTGGCATCAATAAGACGATCCTGGACAACTTGCAAATATGCCAGAGTATCCAACCATGCTCCTTCGGGCATTTCGATAGCGCCAAATCCAGATCGAACAGGATCATCGGGTGCCTCGGTATCGAATGCCCACTCTTCATACTCACGATGTTTAGCTCGCCATTTTTCACGCTCTTTTTCCGACTGGAAAATTCGCACGGTGGGTGTGGAATGATAAAGTTTCCGACCACTCTTTGATTCGAGCTGACGATAATAACCCTTGGCAATGTCTAGATACTCTCGCTGCCGCCATGCAGGATTCATCCCCTTACCCGTCAGCGGGGTGATGAGCCCAGCAGCTACTCGCGACGACGACCCCGGATCCTGTCGATCCACAACCAGAACCCGTTCTCCTCGGTTGATTAGTTCCAAAGCCAGTGCACTCCCCGCGAGACCCTGCCCAATAATAAGATACCCTACCTCCATGGAAGATTAAGAATTTCCGGAGCCGGATTGCAACTCAGTGTTTGGATCTTTCCAGTCTGCGTCATATCCCTTCGCGTAACTGAAAAGATCACGATGCATGTACTCGTAGTAGGTTTCTTTTTGTTCGTCCGTGAGCCGATGCCAGATCGCCACGTTAAATGCACGAGTCACCTTCTGCATCATTTTGAGTGTCAAACGGCGCCCCTTACGCGCTCGCTGAACCTGCTTGTGTGTGAGTTGCTCGGTGGATACTTCTACCAAATCGTGATTTTCTATTTGCCAACCCATCATCATATTGTCGAGGGGCTGGTCTCCCAAGTTGTTACCTGTCATCTCGCTCATCAATGTGTTCTATCTTGAAAATTAGAAATTGGAAACCGAATTTGGAGTTTGGATTTTCAAGTTTAACACTTATTGTGAATACATGCCCAACAAGGAAGACATACTCGACCTCTACTTCATGGATGCGCGCTGCAAACTCATAGACATTGCTGCTTTTCTCGATCGGTTGGATCGACATGAGGGCAATACCGATTTTCGCTACGAAGGTTTTAACCAAGCGCTCAATGCCATGCAGAACCCAGGCGCTGTTCCCCGCGCTCAAGCAGTGCTGGAAGCCCTGTCTGATCACACGGAGGAACCGATCCCCAAAGCAACAATCCAGGGTGCATTCGGAGCTCCCCGTCTAGAGATAAACAACTAAACAATTTCATGCCTTACATAGAACCACACGCTCACATGGTTAGCCGCACCACGGCTGACTACGAAGCCATGGCCATCGCTGGGTGCGAGGTGATATGCGAACCTGCTTTCTGGGCGGGATTTGATCGATCATCACCGCAGGGCTTTCACGACTACTACCGCCAGCTGACCGAATACGAACCCGCTCGTGCAGCAAAATTTGGCATCAAACATTACTGTTGGCTGTGCATCAACCCCAAGGAAGCCGAGGATGCAGGGTTTGCACGCGAGGTGATGGCAATCATTCCCGATTTTATTGATGCACCCACAGTTTTGGGTATCGGTGAGATCGGGCTCAATAAAAACACCGTTAGTGAGCTGAAAATTTTCG
This sequence comes from Akkermansiaceae bacterium, assembly GCA_018676385.1. Taxonomy (GTDB): domain Bacteria; phylum Verrucomicrobiota; class Verrucomicrobiia; order Verrucomicrobiales; family Akkermansiaceae; genus Oceaniferula. The sequence goes on along the minus strand of JABHEX010000388.1, from coordinate 8,754 downwards.
AAGAACATGTAGAACTTGCGAAAAAATACGATCTCCCTATCCTGATCCATACGCCGCACCTTGAGGATAAACTCAAGGGCACTAAACTGATTCTTGATGCATTAAAAAATGCAAATGTTGACCCCTCACGCGTCATTGTAGACCATGTTGAAGAACACACTGCCGGACTGGTTCTCGATGCTGGATTCTGGGCGGGTATGACGCTCTACCCCGAGTCCAAATGCACGCCTGCTCGCGCCATCGACATGCTAGAAAACTTTGGTATGGAAAACATCTGGATGAACTCCGCATGCGATTGGGGTGTTTCCGATCCTCTCGCCGTCCCCAAGTGCATCCAAGAAATGAAAAAACGTCAACTTGCCAAGGACCTCGTTCACAAGGTGGTGTACGAAAACCCGGTCAAGTTCCTGAGCCAATCGAAAAATTTTAAAGTCGATGGATAACCAGAATCTTTCACAAGCCAAAGAGGCTATCGGTTTACTCACTGACGCCGAGCAGGATCACCTCGCCAGTTATCTACTTATGAAGCGGCTTAAGCGCAACAAGCTTGTAATGCCCGCCATACATCAACGCATTGAAGACGCTGATATGGACAATTGGGAGACAGCTCAAAAAACCAGAGACTCTCTCTCGGAATGACGCTCGTGTATATCCACACACAGGCTGCGGATCAACTCCGCGCCCTTGCGAACCGAACAGAATTGTTAGGATTCATTGGTCGTCTGGAGGCCAACCCGACTGATACCCACGGTGACTATTCTCAACCTGATCCACGAGGAAGAGCTATCGAGGTGAAAATCATTGGTCGCCAAGCTATACTGTTTTTCAAAGACCCCTTCGCAAATCTGGTGAAAATTCTCGATATCCGACACGTAGAAGCATTGTGAAATTTCAAAACGGACATCTCGCCTACTGCACTAATATCCATCCAGCTGAAACTTGGCAGGAAACATGGAGCGTTCTCAAAAAACATACGCTCGCTGTCCGCGACAAACTCATATCACCAAGCTCCCAGCACCCAGCTGCCGGCTATGCCATTGGACTTAGATTATCGGCAGTGGCCGCTGAAGAACTTCTAGCGGACGACAACCTTAAAAAATTCCAGCGGTGGCTCACTGAAGAAAATTGTTATGTGTTCACGATCAACGGATTTCCTTATGGCTCCTTCCACGGAACACGAGTGAAGGAAAAGGTCTATCAGCCGGATTGGACAAGCCACGAGCGCCTAAATTACACTAATAACTTGTTTGAAATTATCGCACGACTGGTGCCCGAAAATATCGATGGTTCAGTTTCCACCCTACCCGGCTCGTTCAAAGATTTCAACGCCACCGAGACTGATATTTTTAAAAATCTAGAAGCATGCGCTCAACAGATCGAAACTCTCTCCAAGAAACACAACCGCGACCTTCATCTAGGACTAGAGCCTGAACCACTCGGGCACTTTGAAAATACAGTGGAAACTCTCGCGTTTTATGAGCGATTCCTCAATACCGTTGATGATCCTGATCTCATCAAACGCCGCATTGGAATTAACTATGATACCTGCCACTTCGCGCTCGAGTTCGACGATTGCCGTCAATCACTCAATGCACTACGTGCCGCTGGACTTCGTATCTCCAAGGTGCATCTCTCATCAGCTCTGGAATTCGACCCGACGTCAAAACAAGCGTTAGAAAAAATCAAAGACTTCGACGAGCCTACCTACCTTCACCAAGTAATCATCAAGAACAACGACGACTCCCTAACACGTTTCAAGGACTTACCGGACTTTCACTCTTCTCAATTAGCTCCTCACTATTCTCGCGAAGCGCGCGTGCACTTCCACATCCCACTCTACACAGAGCCAGAAACACCTCTTGGTTCTACCAACAATCACGCCATGGACGCCCTTTCCTACCTTAAGCAGCATCCAGATTTCTGTACACATTTTGAGATCGAAACATACACGTGGGGCGTGCTTCCCAGTAATCTACAAATACCTATCGAAGACCAAATCGCTAAAGAATACGATTGGGTATTACAGGGTCGCACTGATTAATTACGACTCAATATACGAGCAAACATACTGGCAAATTACATCATCCACGCCGATCGTGAACCCCGAGTCAGCAGGCACGTCAAAGTGCTCACCGGCAGTGAAAGTATCGCTGCCATCAACTCCATCAAGCGTTACCTCACAGGCCCCATCCGTAATCTCCATCCGCTCTGCTTTCTCAGTACCAAAGTGATAACTTCCAGGGTAAATGATACCAAATGTTTTGGTAGTTCCATCCGCTAAGGTCACACCGTGAGAGACAACTTTTCCATCGAAGTAGATATTTGCCTTTGCTTCTGCTGTTACGTTTAAAAATTGCATACACACAAAATCGATCATTACCCTACTCCTCTGCAAGCAAGAATCATGTCACTATGAATTTTAGACCTCTCTTTTGAGCCAGTCTCCCTTGAGGTGTAGTTTGACGAAAATAATGCACTGCACCACCACATCCACCATCATAACCAACCAAATGCCAAGCAAACTGAGGTCAAACCACTTTATCAGAGCCCAAAGCAGCCCGACGCGAATCAACCCCATAGATATAAACGAATAGACTGTTACCGTTCGCGTGTCCCCTGCACCACGCATCGACATTTTCATCACCATCATCGTGGCATTGACTGCTTGCATGAGACCCACGACTCGAATCACTGGTGCTGCAATTTGAAATTGTTCTGATCTCGGATCGCCGAAGAGTGCGAGGAATTCTGTATTGAAAACCGAGACAAGCAAACCTGTGCCTCCCATCGCAACAATGGCAAAGAGCCAGCATAACCTTACTGCCTTTTTTGCCATCTCAGGATTTTTAGCACCCAGATACTGACCCGTAAGTGTGCTTGCTGCCATCCCAACAGCAAAGCCAGGCATAAAACTAACCGACTCAAGCCGAATAACCATAGCGTGCGCACCCATCATGCCAGCCCCCATTCTGCCAATAAAATAAACACCGACTGCATGCACCGACCACATCCCCATGATTTCAATCATCGACGGCCAGCTTACGTTCCAAATACGGCGTAGCATCGGAATGTCATAGCGCAAGTTACCGGCACGTAGCTCCAGCGGCACACCGCCACCAGCCTGTTGACGGATTTTGCTGTTAGGTCGTAAAAACCAGAGGATCAAACCGGCGCCAGAACCCCACCCAATCACCGTGCCAGCAGCAAGACCCTTCAATCCCCAACCCAGCTCATAAACAAAATATAGGCTTGCTCCAATGTTCACCAGATTGACCAAAAACATCGACCAAAATGGCTTCATCGTATCGCCATAGGCACGCAAGCAGCTACTCGCTACAAACAACACACCACTGAAGGGCGCAAGCAAGCAGCCCATTCTCATGTAGTTGGTAAGATATTCCTGCGCCAGATCACTCAGACCAAAAAAATACCCCATGTAAGGCACAATTAACCAAATAAGCACCCCACTTATAAAGCCAGTCCCAATTCCTAATACAAGCGACTGCCCAAGTGCCAGATTAGCTGATTTCATATCACGCGCGCCTGTTGATCTCGAGACAAGCGCCATAGCACCAGTTCCCATTGCACCCTGTAGGATCATCAGCAACCACATCAGATACATTGATGCCCCGATCATATCCATGATCGCCTCACCAGATTCTCCCTTATCCATTCGCCCCGCGATCATCATGTCAGCAAAGCCGACTCCCACACCCATGAGATTCTGGAGAAATGGCCAAAGAGCCAGAACCAGAACCTGTTTTGGTAACGATAGCCCAGCAAGTTTACCACCCAACTCACCCAGCGGTGGTTCTTTGGTTATTTTTTCGCTAATTGTCTGAAATTCCTCACTACTCACAACTTAATTTCCACCCATGCTGGCGGACGCAGGGACTATCGTTCATTTTCTGAAGATGGAAATGTCAAACTCATTGAATATTCGCTAGAATGTTTGTGTGACCACAAATCCTTACCAACCACCCACATCAAATAGAGGTATTTATGCGCTCAACGAGGATGTTACTCATGATGTCTCCCCTGTTATCCTAGAACATATGCGTGCTACCCGCCCATGGGTCAGGTTCTGTAGCCTCGCAGGATACATCACTGCATTGTTCATCATTGTTGTTAATCTGATAACCGTGAGAAAAATGATAGGTTACTTTCCCCTATATCAAATCATACTACTCAGCTCATTCTACCTCATCATGGCTACCTTGTTCATCATCCCATCATTCAGGCTATCACGATACGAAAAATCGATCACACGCTTGATCATTAGCAACCGAATTGAAGATCTGGAGCAGGCCATCGCCCATCAGCGCACGTTCTGGCGGCAAATGGGCATCATGATCCTTATGATACTGATTATCTATCTCTTCACATTAACATTTTCAGCCATCGCAATACTGTCCTCAAAATAGAATTGCTCGTGTCATAATTTTAATTCCACTATACATATTGCCAATATGAGTGCAAACTGGCATTGCTTTTGCATAAAAGCTTTTAAAAACATGCAGTTTCTGCCGATAACTGCCCTTGACAGCCCAGCGGTAGAGGCAATGTTTAGTATATCTAAATAAAAGCCCATGCAACCAAGAGTTAACAACGAAAAACAAGATCAATTTAATCATTTTATGTCGGACCACAATAAAACTATCAAACAGACACTCGGGTTGCCTCCAGCTCAAGGACTCTACGATCCAGAAAATGAACACGATTCCTGTGGCGTGGGCTTTCTTTGTCATCTCAAAGGGAAGAAGTCACATGATATCATCAAAGGCGCACTCGATATGAACGTGTGCATGGAGCACCGTGGCGGTTGTGGGTTCGATGAAGCTACGGGTGACGGAGCAGGTCTGTTTATCCAGCTACCTCACAAATTCTTCAAGTCAGTCACCCCTGAACTCAACATCGAATTGCCCAATGAAGGTGAATATGCTGTTGGTTTCGTACACCTGTCCCCCGACGCCGATGAAGCAGCTGCTGCGATGGAGGCATTTGAAAAAGCAGTGTACAAAGAAGGTCAGAGTGTTCTCGGCTGGCGTGATGTCCCCGTCAAAAGTGATATCCTAGGCAAAGCAGCACGCGAATGCGAGCCGCAGATGAAACAAATCTTCATCGCTCGGTCTTCTGAAATCACCGATTCTCAAGATTTTGAACGTAAGCTCTATGTCATTCGCCGTCGTTGCACTCAGGCTGTCAGATACTGCGCCACCAGTGGTGCCGAGTATTTCTACACCGTTTCACTATCCGCACGCACCATCATCTATAAAGGCATGCTGACCACGTGGCAGCTCGCCAGCTATTTCTCTGATCTTCAAAATAAGGAAATGGAATCTGCAATGGCATTGGTTCACTCACGCTTCAGCACCAATACATTCCCAAGCTGGCCCAGAGCGCAACCTTTCCGCTACATGTCGCACAACGGTGAAATCAACACCATGCGCGGTAACGCCAACTGGATGCAGGCACGCCAAAAGCTGCTGGCCAGTGGTGTCTTGGGCAAAGACCTAGATAAACTCCTCCCCATTATCCGTGATGATGGATCAGACTCCGCCATGTTTGATAACTGCCTTGAGTTCCTCGTGTTGTCAGGTCGACCACTACCGCAGGCAATTATGATGATGATCCCAGAGCCTTGGGAAAACCACCAGCACATGAGTGACACCAAGAAGGCATTTTACGAATACAATGCCACCCTCATGGAACCATGGGACGGCCCTGCCTCTATAGCGTTTTGTGATGGAGTATCTATCGGCGCCATACTCGACCGTAATGGTCTGCGCCCATCGCGCTACTACGTCACAAATGACGACATGGTCATCATGGCGTCTGAAGTTGGCGTTCTCGAGGTGGACCCTGCCACGGTGATCAAAAAAGGTCGCCTCGAACCAGGTCGTATGTTTCTCGTTGATACTGAAAAAGGCCGCATCATTGATGACTCTGAAGTTAAAGAGGAAATTGCACAAAAAGAACCATATGCTGAGTGGTTGGATAGCAATCGGGTATTTTTTGCCGATCTAGCCAAAGGTGATGCTAAAGCTGCCGTCACCGGCCACGACCTAATCCAACGAAACCGCGCATTTGGTTACAGCTTTGAAGACAAACGCTTAATCCTCGCCCCCTCCGCTGAGACCGGCAACCAGCCGCTCGGTGCCATGGGCAACGACACCCCCGTAGCAATCCTGTCTGACAAGTCACAACTACTTTATAATTACTTCCGCCAGCTGTTTGCTCAGGTCACTAACCCCGCAATCGACCCGATCCGTGAGGAACTCATCACCTCGAGTGTCACGTTCGTAGGCTCTGAAAATGATATCCTTCACCCAGGACCAGAAAATTGCCGTATGATCAGACTCGAAAGCCCCATTATTGACAACAATGAGTTAGCCAAACTTCGAGACATCAACCTCGATGGATTCCAGTCTCAGACACTGCCGATTCTCTATAAACCAGAATCAATCGATGCTGGACTAGCCGCCGGACAACTACCCGGCCACGCGGAGAATCCACATGTTCCAGATGAAGCCGAGCATCACGGTGAAATATCCAGTGAATCATTGAAAACCGCACTCGAAAAACTCTTTAAAGCTGCTGATACAGCCATACGTCATGGTGACAATATCCTGATTTTATCCGACCGCGGAATTAATGAAAAAATGGCTCCTATTCCCGCACTTCTGGCGGTAGCTGGCTTACATCATCACTTGATCCGCCAAGGCACTCGTACCAAAGTCTCGATCGTGCTTGAGTCGGGAGAACCTCGTGAAGTTCACCATTTCGCTGTACTCTTAGGATATGGCGTAGATGTTGTTAACCCCTACCTCGCCATCGATACACTTGACCAAATGGTTGACGACAAGGAGCTCGATATGCCTCACGAAGATGCTACGAAAAAGTATCTGAAAGCATCAATCAAAGGAGTTATAAAAACCATGTCAAAAATGGGTATCTCCACTGTAGCCAGTTATCGTGGTGCTCAAATTTTCGAATGCATTGGTCTGAACCGTGAGGTAATCGATCAATACTTCACACGCACCACTTCTCGCGTAAAAGGAATCGGTTTAGATGTCATTTCACAGGAAGTAAAAATCCGTCACGATGACGCCTACAAAAAGCGCGAAACGGAAAACGAAGCCCTTGATTCTGGTGGTGTTTACCAATGGCGCTCCGATGGTGAACGTCACCTATTCAGCCCGCAAGCTATTCACTTGCTTCAGCAATCGACTAAGCTCGGTAACATGGAGGTGTTCCGCCAATATTCAGAGCTCATCAACAATCAATCCAAAGGCCTTTGCACACTCCGAGGCCTCATGGAATTCAAGTTTGACCCTAAGAGAGAAATCCCAATCGAAGAAGTAGAACCCGTCAGCGCCATCGTGAAACGATTCAAAACTGGCGCTATGTCCTACGGATCCATCTCTAAGGAGGCCCACGAAGCACTTGCCGTTGCGATGAACCGTCTAGGCGGTAAGTCCAACACCGGCGAAGGCGGAGAAGATCCTTATCGGTTCCGCTGGACGAATGAAAAAGGTGACTCCAAGAAGAGCGCCATCAAACAGGTCGCCAGTGGACGCTTCGGTGTCACCTCAAATTACCTCGTCAACGCACGCGAAATACAAATCAAAATATCGCAGGGAGCCAAACCCGGTGAAGGCGGCGAACTACCAGGTCACAAAGTACTTCCTGCCATTGCCAAGTGCCGTGGCACAACACCAGGAGTTGGCCTCATTTCCCCACCTCCTCACCACGATATTTATTCCATCGAGGATATGGCTGAACTCATTCATGATCTTAAGAATGCTAACACGGATGCTCGTATCAATGTTAAGCTTGTATCTGAAGTGGGCGTGGGAACCATCGCGGCAGGAGTAGCAAAGGCAAAAGCCGATGTCATCTTAATCGCTGGCCATGATGGTGGTACAGGTGCCAGCCCCCGATCATCAATACAACATGCCGGCTCACCATGGGAACTTGGTCTGGCGGAAACAAACCAAACACTCTTACTCAACAACCTACGTAGTCGCGTCGTTCTCGAAACAGACGGTCAGCTAAAGACCGGCCGTGATGTAGTCATCGGCGCACTTCTAGGTGCCGAGGAGTTCGGCTTTGCTACTGCGCCACTAGTCACATTGGGCTGTATCATGATGCGTGTTTGCCATAAAAATACCTGCCCCGTAGGCATCGCTACACAGAACGTCGATCTTCGCAAAAAGTTCGATGGCGCTGTAGAGAACGTCGTCAACTACATGAACTTCGTCGCGGTAGAAATCCGCGAACTTATGGCCAAGCTCGGCTTCCGAACACTCAACGAAATGGTAGGTCGTTGCGACCTTCTAGAGATGGGCAATGCAGTAGATCACTGGAAAGCCTGTGGTCTAGACTACTCAAAGATCCTCTACCGACCCAAAGTCGGTCCCGAAGTTGGCACTTACGCCACCAAACAGCAGGATCACCTACTTGATCAAGCACTCGACAACACAACACTTCTCGAACTCTGCAAACCAGCGATCGATAGTTACGAGCAAGTTCGTGCTGAGCTGCCTATCAACAACATCAACCGCGTAGTCGGAACCATCACAGGTGCTGAAATAAGTCGTCACCACGGCGCCGCCGGACTTCCTACTGACACCATTCACCTCAAATTCAATGGTAGCGCCGGTCAAAGCCTGGGTGCTTTTTGCCCACGCGGCATGACATTTGAGCTCGAGGGAGATGCTAACGATTACATCGGCAAGGGCGTATGCGGTG
>JABHEX010000387.1 GCA_018676385.1 Akkermansiaceae bacterium | reverse complement strand
CTGGGAGAGCGCAACACTGGCAGTGTTGAGGTCAGCGGTTCGATCCCGCTAGGCTCCACCAAAAATGAATCCCTCGCACGCAAGTGCGGGGGATTTTTTGTTCTGGACAATTTTTGGCATAGTTATTATTCTGCTTTGATCCAAATGGCACCCGCTAAATAAAATAGGAAGTCGCCCGATTTGATTAATCAATTTTCAAAAGATAGCTGTCTACTACTAATCGATGTACAAAAAGGTGTTGATGTGTTGTCCCATTGGGGCGGTGAGAATGGTCGCAGAAACAACCTTGAAGCTGAAAGTAACATGCTTGCTCTATTGTCTGAATGGCGACAAGCGGAGTTGCCGGTTGCCTGGACTTTACATAACTCTCTAGAAGCAGCTTCTCCGTTAAAGCTGACTGAGCCTGGTGGTGAGTTAAAGCCAGGTTTTGAAATTGGTTCCAACGATATAGTTGTAAAGAAAGATGTAAACAGTGGTTTTGTGGGGACGTCCTTAGAAATTCTGTTGCGCAGAGCGGGTATTCAAAGATTGGTGGTGGTCGGGTTTTTCACCAACTTTTGTGTTGAGACTACCATCAGAATGTCTGGAAATTTGGGGTTTGACACTTACCTTGTGCCAGATTGTTGCGCAACGACAAATAGGGTAGGGCCAGATGGTATAGACTATGATCCAGATTTGGTGCACTCAATGACTGTGGCCAATCTGCATGGCGAGTTCTGCACTGCGCTTAAAATCAGTCAAGCGCTAAGTCTTATTACAGACGATTTAACAGACGCTGATCGCTGCCAGGGAAACGAATGAAAGCCCAGCTGGTAAGCAATAAAATTAGCATTTTGTTAAATGTGTAAATTTTAGCCATGCCAGTCAATAACTACGGCGTATCGTCAATGGTGGCAAAGCTTCAAAGGGTTGCTTTGCATGCGCCAGGGAACACATTGCGAAATGCAGATGTCCATCAGTGGCATTATGGTCAAAGCTTTGATCCTCAGGAATTAGACAAAGATTATCAAGCTTTCGTTTCGCATATCGAAAAAGCTGGTGTCGAAGTGTTATGGATGCCCGAAAACACTGAATCAGCCGATGCAATTTTTACTTATGATGCGTCTTTAATGACTCCTCAGGGTGCCATTCTAATGAATCCAGGAAAAGCGCTGAGAATAAGTGAGTCAGAATCACACCGAGTTTTTTACCAATCCATGGATATTCCGGTTATAGGGCAAGTGACGGGTAAAGCCAAGTGTGAGGCCGGCGATACGCTCTGGTTAGATGATAAGACCTTGCTTATCGGGCGTGGATACAGAACCAATGAAGCTGGTATTACCCAGTTGCGGAATTTGCTCGGCGATCAAGGAGTGGCAGTTCTAGCGTTTGATTTGCCTTGTTATCAGGGCGAGGAAGCATGTTTGCATCTAATGTCACTGATCAGCCTATTGTCAGATGACTTAGCATTAGTTCATAAGACGCTTTTGCCCGTGGCATTGGCTCAACTTCTTAGCGCAAGAGGGTTTGAATTACTTGAGGCACCAGCGGAGGAGTTTGATACCTCTGGTGGTTTAAACCTAAATGTACTTACTCTTGAGCCGCGTCATGTTGTGGCAATTAATGGATGCGATAAAACGTTGTCATTGATGCACAATGCTGGCTGTAAAATTGACACCTTTAGTGGAGAGTCACTTTGTATACCCTGCGAGGGCGGGCCAACTTGTATGACGCGGCCTATATTGCGATGCATTAATAATTAGATGGGCGAGAATCAAAGTCTTTAATGGTCACTAGATCATGAAAGAATCAGGAAGTTTCTAGGAGCACTAATGAGTGCAATAACTAAAAAAATGGGTTTCTGGCAATGTTGGGGAATGTCAGTTGGCGTGATGATTGGTTCTGGTATCTTTTTACTGCCTACGGTGCTCGCTCCTTATGGCTGGATCAGCTTGCTGGGTTGGCTTTTAACCTGCTCAGGAACGATTGTATTGGCGCTGGTATTGGCGCGATTAGCTGGCACTACTGATCATGCAGGCGGCCCTTATGCCTATGTTAGGGAATCTTTTGGTGATCTTGCCGGGTTCTTAATAGGCTGGGGTTATTGGGTTGGCGTGGTGTTTGGCGTTACCGCCATTGCTGTGGGTTTCGCAGGTTACATGGGATCGATATTTCCTATCTTTGCGGCTAACAGCCTCACCCAGGCGCTGGTCGCTGCTATGGGTATTGGTGTGCTAACCTGGGTAAATATTAAAGGAATTTCTGAAGCAGCGACTGTTCAGTTGGTGCTGACCATTCTTAAAATTGTTCCTTTAACTGTGATCATAGGGTTGGGTATTGCTTATGGCGATATTGACAACTTTCCTTGTTTTAATCCGCAACAACTTTCTATGACTGAAGCATTAGCTAGCACTGCACTGCTTACCATGTGGGCTTTCATCGGAATAGAGGCCGCGGTTATTCCAACAAGCGATGTGGAGGACCCCAAGAAAACAGTTCCTATTGCGGTAGTATCTGCAGCTCTTAGTGTCTCATTCCTCTATGTTGGTGCATCGATCGCCATCATGTTTTTGGTGCCCTCCGAGGTGTTGGCCGCATCAGAGTCACCGTTTGTCGATGCGGCTTCCCACATGGGTCCTGGGGGCGCTCTGCTAATGGGCGTTGGTGCATTAATTTCGACTGCAGGTGCTCTTAACGGCAATATCTTTGTAATGGGTCAGATGCCTATGTTAGTAGCCGCAGATGGCTTAGCGCCTTCAGTTATAGCAAAGAAAAATAAGGGTGGAGCCCCAATGGTAGCGTTAATGGCATCTAGTGTATTTTCGGCAGCGTTACTAGTGCTTAATTTCACTGACGGTTTAGTAGGCGCGTTCTCTTTTTTAATTTCAATGTCGACTCTTTCGATTCTGGCCCCCTATGGGTTATCTGCTATGGCAGAATTCAAGCGCTCTTGGCATAGCGCCAAGGGTTGGGCTGGGGTGGCTCTCTTGTCGGTGATATATACACTGATAGCTGCCGCAGGCTCTGGCTGGTATGTGTTCTTTCTGGGCGTTGGCTTATTCCTGTTGGGTATACTTTTGTTCAAGTTTTTTCATTTGACATGCTAGAATTAGTAGATGTTATTGATTTAAAACGTTACTCCTCTTGTCCATTTTCCATATTCTATAAATGATATAAGCCGTCGTTCTGAAGTTTTCAGCATGTGTATAATGCACTTCTAAACTTGATTTTTCTTGGAAAGTAATGAAATTTGCAAAGCAATTAAGCCGTCTTGGCACCGAAACGGCTTTTGCTGTGTCTGGCACTGCAACCCAATGGGCCGCTAAAGGCCACAAAGTCTATCCCTTTCACTTGGCTGATATAAACATACTAACACCAGAGAGTATTATCGAGGCCACGGCTAAAGGGATTCGCGATGGCTATACGGGCTATTGTCCCGGAG
>JABHEX010000386.1 GCA_018676385.1 Akkermansiaceae bacterium | reverse complement strand
TGGTCTATAATATCTATGTTTACTGGGGTGTTTTTAACCAGTAGGGTGTTGGTGGATGCGGCGTAGGTTGCTGTTGCGCCATCGGGGAAACTCACACCGTTCTGTTTCAGGAAATCTGAGATGCTGATTTTCTTGGCGATTTTTCCCTCTGCATTGCCATCGTCTTGACCGAAAGGATCGTCGTTATTCGCATCATTGTTGACGGCTGCTGTGGACAGAAAATTGGGTGGAACACGAAACGAGCGTGATACCATGGTACCGTCGGTGCTGCCACGCGGTGTGACCAGAACACTGAGGCCGTCAGTGCGCCACTGAGTATGAGTTTGATCAGTAATATAATCTAGGATTACAGTAAGTGGTAAATTGCTTAACTTGAGGTTGACCTTAGATGAACGAATCAATTTGACCCGATCATTGCTGGGGTCTCCAAGGTTGAGTATTACGTTTGCGCCTGCTTGTTCGCCACCTGCGTCTGGTATGTCACCCAACCTACTTTGGAGGCGAACGAAATCGAGAGCTTCCTCTATGCTGGCGTTATCGAGTGAGATTGTCTTCACGGTGATGCTTGCAAGCTTCTCACGAATATCGGGTGCCAATGAGTCGCTGCTGTTGACGTTGGGGCCCGCAGGAATTGATGGCGGGGCATGATTGTTAAGATTACCCCATGACTGATCGATATCAGCCATCATGCTTGCACGGTTATGGTCTTTGGCCGCCCGATAGTAATCTGACTTGGCAGATTCGATTTTTTCCAAACCGCGGCGTGCCGCCTTGTTGTAAGGATCAATTTGTAAAACACTCTGGTAAACAACGTGTGCGCGATCGTATTGGCCAAGGTTGTGAAATCCCTGTGCCTCACGCAGGAGGCGACCAACCTTAATCACATCTTTTACATGTCCGGGAGTGAGGGCATGATTGTAACGAATCGGTGAGCTGATCTGGCCTAGAAGCTTGAGCGCGCCCATGTGCGACGGTGCTACTTCAGGATTGAGCACGGTTTTAAGAAGATTTTTTGCCTGATCGTAGTTGCCGGCCTTGGCGAGTGCTCTGGCTCTCTCTGTGGCAGCGGTAGCGTAGCGATTGGATGTTGCCTGGCGTATTTCGTGCGTCATTGCCCCAGGCGCCAACAAATCATATGCTTGTGAGTAATGTTTAATTGCTGATTTGTAATCAGCTTTTTTGTAGGAGAAATCACCTTGTTTTAAAAGATCATTTGCCTTCTGGGCGTTGGCGATTCTGCGATTGAGTTCCTTCTGTACGGCAGAGTCTTGGGCGTTGAGGCCTGACACGAAAATGGGTGTGCTCATACTGAACACACACACGATTAGGGTGCGCGACAAATGCCAACGCTTTGATAAACACAATAATTCCATGGGACGTAGGAGAAGGGTTATATACAGTGTATAATGATGTGGTAAGCCTAAAAATGAAAAAAATGGGCTTATCCGGTGACAATGAAATCTAGGTTGCAATGGGATTAAAATACATGGAAAAGGACTTGTGATGGTGGTTTCCGTGGGTAGTGTGCGCTCATCAGTAATTAACAAATTATGACAACATCAAAAGCAAGTCTGAACGTTAGTGGCGACGCGTCCGAAGATCTCAATGCTGCGGCAGTTGTTCGCAGTGAGTTGGCGCACGCCGCTTACGACTCTAAGATAGAAGGAAATGTCATCATTACCAGAGTTGATGCGGCTATCAACTGGATGCGTAAGAACTCACTCTGGCCAATGCCCATGGGTTTGGCGTGTTGCGCAATTGAGCTGATGGCGACTGCATCATCGCGGTTTGATATTTCTCGTTTTGGTTCCGAAGTGATGCGTTTCTCGCCGCGTCAGAGTGATGTGATGATTGTGGCGGGAACTGTCACATACAAAATGGCGTTAGCGGTCAAACGTGTGTGGGATCAGATGCCTGAACCGAAATGGTGTATTGCGATGGGTGCTTGTGCTTCAAGTGGTGGAATGTATCGCAGTTATGCCGTGCTCCAAGGAATTGATCAGCTTTTGCCTGTTGATGTTTACATTTCAGGATGTCCGCCACGTCCCGAAGCCCTAATCGAGGGTTTGATGAAGCTACAGGAGAAGATTGATGGTGAGGAGTCCACAGTTGATTTGAAGTCAGAGTCTCTTGTATCTTAATTACTCACATAGCGTAACATGAATACCAATCAAGCCGCCCAGACGGTATCAGAAAAATTTGAGGGTTCGACCGTAATTGAGTTTCGTGGTGAGCACACTGTCACAGTGGCACTTACTGATTTTCGTTTGGTCATGGAGTATTGTAAAAACGAGTTGGGCTTCGATATGTTGCTCGATGCTTCGAGTGTCGATAACAGTGGTGATGACCCACGATTTGCGCTCGTTTATGAACTTGCAACGCTGGACGACTCCGTGCATCTACGAGTCAAAACTCACATCGCCGAGTGCGAAGAGGTCCCAACAGTTAGTGATCTCTGGGCAACGTCTGACTGGCATGAGCGAGAAATCTGGGACATGATGGGTATTAAATTCTCAGGCCATCCTGATTTGCGCCGTATCCTCATGTGGGAGGGATATACTTATCACCCATTGCGTAAAGAGTTCCCACTGGCTGGAAAGCCAAGTGAGATGCCGGACGTGGCTTTTACGGGTGAAGCACCTCTTGAAGGAGGGCCATTCGTCACTTCGGCCGGAGCAGGGTCGAGAGTGAAAGCCGAGCCGCGAGCTAAATGAGAACTCGGTAAGTTTTGTGATGATTTTTTGTTAGCTCGTGGCCATTGCGGGTAGTTCTCTGACCATGCTTGGCAATCATATTTGGTATGATATTTGGTATGATATTTAGTGTATTACTCTGTGGTGATGGTATATCGCACATGTATAGACTGTAAGTTCAATGCCCGTATATCGCCGCTATTTATCCTACGTAAAGTTTCCGTTGCCGGGTGCTGACTTTATGACAGCATTAACCGTGTCGGCTATTCTTGTGCAATTTTGGCTAGGTAGCATGGTTGATGAAAGTGGATTCGTCACGGCGGAGTTGGAGCATAATTATATAGTGCTGGGATTATCATGGAGCGGTATCTCCCAGTGGCATTTGTGGCAGATAGTGACTCATGCGTTAGCTCATGGGGGTTGGTTTCATTTGGTTGCCAACTTACTTATGCTCTGGCTCGTTGGCGGCAGAGTAATCGATATTTTAGGACAGAAGAAATTTGTATTGATTGTGATAGTGGGGGTGCTTGCTGGTGGATTGTTACACCTTGTGATGGATTATGTAGTGATGGGTAGAGGTTACCCCGGCACTCAATTGGTCGGGGCTTCCGGTGGTTGCCTGGCGTTGTTACTAACTCTT
>JABHEX010000385.1 GCA_018676385.1 Akkermansiaceae bacterium | reverse complement strand
TTCCCTGATCCTGATGGGCCTGAAACAACTAGTAGAATACCTGTGCGGGTGCATGTATTTGATTCCATTATGTTAAATTAGAGTTTTAAATTTTTAAAATGAAAAGATTAAGTGCCTCGTGTTTTGCCTTTCAACTTAGCTTCAATAAAGGCATCGATGTTGCCGTCCATGACTGAGGAGATATTGCCAGTTTCCTCGCCAGTACGCAAGTCCTTCACCATTTGGTAGGGTTGGAAGACATAGGATCGGATTTGGCTTCCCCAACCAATCTCGCCTTTAGCGGAGTATTCGCGGTCTGCTTCTGCCTTTTGCTTATCCTCTTCAATTTGGTAGAGCTTGGCACGTAAGAGAGACCAAGCATTCTCTCGGTTACGCAGTTGAGATCGTTCTTGTGTGGAGCGAATCATAATACCCGTCGGCTTGTGTTTAAGGATGACGGCAGTTTCTACTTTGTTGACATTTTGTCCTCCAGCTCCACCGGAGCGCGCGGTGTTTATTTCCACATCGGATTCAGGAATTTCAATATTGATATCTTTAGAAATTTCTGGGGAAACATCGATAGCGGAGAAAGACGTGTGTCTTTTACCAGCTGCATCGAATGGGGAGATACGTACTAGGCGATGGACACCACGCTCATTTTTTAGGTATCCGTAGGCGTAAGAGCCATCAATTTTTAACGAAGCGGTGCGGCATCCAGCACCATCACCGTCTTGATAATCAAGACTGGTGACCTTGAAGCCTTTAGATTCTGCCCAGCGGCTATACATACGAAGAAGCATTTCTGCCCAGTCGCAGGCTTCCGTTCCTCCTGCCCCTGCTTGTATTGTTAGGTAGGCATTACCCCCATCAGTAGGTTTATCTAGTAGAGTTATTAGTTCAAATTTTTCTAACTCAGAGATAATGGCAAAGTAATCGTTATTGGCTTCACGTGCAAAGTCCATATCATCGGACTCTTTCGCTAACTCGATAACCTCATTCAGATTCGCTGTTCGTTTTTCAAGTTCCAGAAATGGATTCAATTTTCCCTTGATGAGGTTAGCCTCGGCAACGGTGTTTTGAGCCTTGTCGGTGTCATCCCAGAATGTGGGATCTTCCATTGTTTTATCGAAGTTCGAGAGTTTTTTCTCAAGGTTGGGCACGTCAAAGATACCTCCTGAGTTCGGACAAGCGGCTTTTTAGTGCCCCGGTGTCCAGCGCCAGGAGGTCAGCGGTGTTCTGTTCACTCATATGGTTGCGAGTGATAGCGTGAATTTCCAAGAATGAAACTCTAATTTGTTGTTTAGTAATCTGTTTTGAGCCAATTTCTGTATGAACAATGGATCATTCATCTGGTATTATTATTAGGCTGACTAAGCTCACAGAGACGAGCTTGATCGTGCATTGGTGTACGAAGCAAGATGGTCTTGTTAAAACTGTGGCCAAAGGAGCGCGGCGCCCTAAAAGCTTATTTGCTGGGAAGCTTGATTTGTTTTTCCATGGTGAGCTTAGCTGGGTAAGAAGCCGCAAGGGGGAACTGCATACCTTGCGGGAGGTGGCGATCACTGACTACGGTGAAAATTTGCGAAAAAAATACACGGATATTTTGATAGCCTCATATTTCGGACAACTTTTTTCTCATGTAGTGGAGCCGGATCATCCGGTGCCCGAGTTGTATGATCTATTACGTCGAGGTATTGTTTATTTGGGTGAAAATGGCGCGGATCTCAGGGGCTTGATGCATTACGAGAGCGAAATGGCGCGTCTGTTGGGTGTTGCTCATGAGCGCACTAATGCAAAGATGGCACTCGAAAATGCCTATGGGAATTTGCCCCAAAGTCGTGAGGTATGCATCCATGCAATGGGTGGGTTTTAACTGGGTCCCATCTGGTTGATAGCCTTTGTTAGTTGGGTAAGTATTGATGCGTTGATAGCTGGCGTGCTACAGTAAAAGGAAACTTGGCAAAGATATGACGGGGAAGCTATAGTGCCTTGCTGTAATATTACTGCTTATTAGCTCGTGATAATCGGCTCTGATAATACGCTGGCAAGGTGCGTGATTTAGTCGTTAATTAGTACCCGCCATGAGTGCTTCAATTTCCTCGGCTTCAATCGGAATATTACTCATAAGGTCTATGTTTTCAGTCTCACCAATAAGAATGTTATTTTCAAGTCGGACTCCCATATTCTCCTCGCGGATATAAATACCTGGCTCGATCGTTAATACCATACCTGCAGCGAAGGGCTCTTCCGAAGGACTAACATCATGCACATCGAGGCCAAGGTGGTGTGATGTGCCGTGCATGAAATACTTTTTAACCAACGGTTTATCATCACTTTGATTTCTGGCATCATCGGCATTGATCAGACCTAAAATGATTAGCTCTTGTTCCATAAACTCGACCGATTTCTTCTGATAATCAGCGGGTAGAATGCCTGGGCGCATGATCTCATTACACTTGCGCATCACGGTAAGTACAGAATTGTATACTGCGCGTTGGCGATCGCTAAACTTGCCGTTCACGGGGATAGTGCGCGTCATATCAGCATTCCAATTGCCGTATTCAGCACCCACGTCCATGAGCAACATGGCACCATCTTCACAGATCTGATTATTCTCCATGTAATGAAGACATAGGGCATTTTTGCCACTACCAATAATCGGCGTGTAAGCAAAACCCTTGGATTTGTGCCTTATAAATTCATGTGCATATTCTGCTTCTACTTCCCATTCACCGACGCCAGGTTTGACAAAGTTCAGTGCTCTTCTGAATCCTGACTCAGTAATATCGCAGGCTTGCTGCAGCATCTTGATCTCTTCTTTGTCTTTTCTGATGCGCAGGCGGTGCATGAGCGGAGCAAGTCGCTCGTAGTTGTGAAGTGGGTATTTAGCTATGCAATTTTTTATAAAACGTGAATCGCGAGTTTGTACGGAAGTGTCCGCCCTTACATATTCGTTTGTGTTGAGGTAGATATTTCTGGTTTGGAGGATAAGCCGGTGTAGCGTAGCATCAATCTGACTAGTCCATTGGATATTATTAATACCAGAGAGTGCTGTGGCTTTTTCCTTACTATGTTTTTCACCTTCCCAGATCGCGATATGTTCATTGGTTTCGCGTATGAATAGAATTTCACGATCAGCTGGATTTTTAGCATCTGGAAAAAGAACCAAGACGGATTCCTCCTGATCTATACCACACAAATAATATAAATCGGTGTTTTGGCTGAGCGACATTGTGCCATCTGCATTGGTTGGCATGACATCGTTCGAGTTAAAAATAGCAATGCTTGAGCCGCTCAATAATTTATCCAATCGGGAACGGTTGCGAACAAAGAACTGAGAGCTGGCGGGGGTATATCTCACGTGACTGATACCAGCCCATCAATTGTAAGTATGCAACCTCAAATCTGAAGCGCATGTAAATCACAGGCTAAACAATGGCATTTTGCTAACTACGCCCCCATCCTAGTTTTTGGCGTAAGGTTGTGTAAAACGACCTGTCTTCTAATCGCAGCAGAGGTAAGGCATGCCCTGCTTGCTGAACAACGATACGGTCATGAAGGTTGATGTTGATAACTTCACGACCATCCACGGTGAAGAGCATTGGGCATTCGGCATCAGGAGCCGGAGCAAGCTCGACTTTTGAATTGTCTGATACAACTAGTGAGCGGTTACTCAAGCTGTGCGGGCAGATTGGGGTTATGACAAAAACATCTGCTTTTGGTGCTATCAATGGCCCCCCAGCGGAGAGGGAATATGCGGTAGATCCTGTTGTCGTGGCAACGATCAGGCCATCTGCGCGATAATGGTTAAGGAGCTCGCCATCTACCCAAGCATCGAGTGAGACTAGTCGACCTGTTTGGCCACGTGCCAATGTTATCTCATTAAGAGCGCTAAAATGGCTTTCTGTGCCATTTTCGGAGATTACGCTGGCTTTCAGCTGCATTCGCTTGATCAAGGTAAACTTTCCAGAGGTGATTGCGTCTGCAAAAATATCTACTTCTGCATCAGTGCAAGTGGTCAGGAATCCGAGTGTACCAATATTTATTCCTGCTACTGGTATACTTGCTGGACCAATTTGACTGGCAGCATTCAGCATAGTTCCGTCACCACCGAGCACTGCGACTAGATCACAGGTGTCCGCGAAAGTTGCAGGATCGACGCCGTTTTGATTGCCCGCGAGCTGTGCTGTTCGGGCTTCAAGAACTGTAGCGACACCTTTGTTTTTCAGCGCCATGCAGAGAGCCTCAAGGGCATCCTTGGCGCCGGTCTTGTTTGGGTTTGCAATGATACCAACTTTCATGGAGGTGAAATTAACTTCATACACACAAGAAATACAGCTTAAACAAGAACCTAGTGTGAGATGTTTTAATGAGTTTATCTAATAAAAATGATTCTTGAGTTGTATTGATTAGGAAACTGTAATAACTAAGAAACATGAACGATTTGAAGTGTGCTGGGAAACATTTCTGCTGCATTGTTTTTGTGGCTGTAGCACTCGGCGCAATCTCCTGTGAAAAGGCCAAGGAACTTACGTCTATTATGCCATTCTGGTCAGACGAAGACGGTCAAGACGAAGAGGCAAGGCAAACTCACATTGTTGAGGTTTTGGCAGTCGATCAATCTGAAGGTAAAAAGATCATCAACAGTGAGTCCCGTCTGGTTATTGTAGAATATTACTCTGATACGTGACCGCCCTGCAAAACAATCGCTCCCGTGTTGGAGCGACTTGCAAAAAAAAATGCTGATAAAGTGCGAATTGTAAAGGTAGACATTAGCGAACAGCAAGAGTGGGCTGTTGAGCAAAATGTGACAGGAGTCCCCACATTTCAAATCTACGGAGGTGGCAACAAGTTGGAGCA
>JABHEX010000384.1 GCA_018676385.1 Akkermansiaceae bacterium | reverse complement strand
CTTAGGACTCGCTATCCACAACTACGGTATCATCGGCAGACTCGGGGGAGAGCTAACTGACCACTCAGATTTAAATCACTCCAAAGTCCAGCTTGCCCAGGGTGGAAACCGCCTGCAGGGATACTTGTTCTCAATTCTTCCCGCTTACTTTAACCGTATGGTATTATATTTTTTCTATCGCTGGGAAACGTGTATCCGTGATGCCACGGTTCTGGGTCTTCTGGGCATCAGCTCCCTGGGTTTTCTCATTGATGACGCGAGAGCCAGAGACAACTATGATGAATGGCTATTTTTCATTCTTCTGAGTGCCTGCATTGTTATCATTGGAGATTTTGTATCTGAAATCGTTAGAAGCAAACTACGGAATGGCAGTATCCAAAGTTAAACTTTGAAATTGGCTTCATGTTCAAGGCTAAGCACACGCACATTGTGTCGTGATTAGATCTAACTTAATCCATCAAAAAAATGCATTCTAGAGGCTACGCTCCCCCCTGCCACTCACCATATGCGCGGAACTTATGATAACGCTGATCTAACAAATCACTCATGCTAAGTTCTTGGAGAGCATCGATCTGGGCACTCACCACGTGACGCAAGTTTTCAGCAGCTCGGACGTGATCGGTGTGGGCTCCACCTTTAGGTTCGGGGATTACCTCATCGATGAGGTTAAGTTTACCTAGATCAGGTGCTGCGATTTTCATCGCCTCGGCGGCCTCGGGTGCGTGTTTGCGGTGTTTCCAGAGAATGGCAGCACAGCCTTCGGGGCTAATCACCGAGTAATATGCATTTTCCATCATCAAAACACGGTCGGTGACACCAATTCCTAATGCACCACCAGAGCCACCCTCACCCAATACGACAGCGACTGTAGGCGTCTTCAGTCTCATCATCTCGCGCAGGTTGAATCCTATCGCCTCAGCAATATTTCTTTCCTCCGCACCAATACCCGGAAACGCACCGGGTGTGTCAATGAGAGCCACCACGGGAAGGCCGAACTTCTCGGCCAGCTTCATCAGGCGCAATGACTTGCGGTATCCTTCAGGATGGGCGCTACCGAAGTTGCGCATGAGATTTTCTTTGGTGTCCCTGCCTTTTTGATGACCAATGACGACGACACGCTGCCCGCCGAGTGTAGCGAATCCGCCCGGCATAGCGTGATCATCACCTATGTGGCGATCACCATGAAGTTCACAAAAATCATCAAAAACGTGTGAAATGTAGTCGAGCATGAATGGGCGATTGGTATGACGTGCGATTTGCACACGCTGCCATGGTGACAAGTTATCATAGATACTATTCCGAGTATCAGTGAGTTTTTGTTCCATGGCCTCAATCTCATCAGACATATCAATTTTTTGAGATTCAGCTTTATGCTTTAGCTTTTCGATCTGGTTTTCAAGTTCAACGATGGGCTTTTCAAAATCGAGTGGTTTCATAGTAAAGTTTTACAGTTTGAAGTTTTGGGTATTTAGCTTCTGATTTCAACGACGTTCCCTGAACGAAGCAGCAAAGGAAGCTCCTCGACATCTATTGGATCCAGGTAGAACCCGTAACCTAAGTCGTCTCTATTATTCTCTGGCATGGCCCGAATGGAAAGCGATTTATCACTCAGCATGATGACCTTGCTGGCAGCACGATAGTGGGGAGAATGGATAGGGTAGAGAGCATTACGATACCAGCCACGAATAGAGCCGATTTTGAGTTGGCTAACGCCGCCTTTTGCTTTGTAAGAAATTCTGCGTATTTGATATTCTTTTACAAAATCGCCGCCACGCCAGAGTGTAAGTGTTTTACGACGAATATTGATAACCATGCGCAAATCAAGCGGCATCACTATAAGTTTTTGACCAATACGTAACCGGTTGTGTTCGGTCTTCGTTAATCCGCTAAGATGAATAAGGCTATCAAAAGTGGTCTCATGTTTTCTAATGATTCCAGTATAGTTATCACCGCTTTTCACCATGATGACTTTCTTTCCTTCCGGCCACTCGGGATCAAGTAACCGATCAACGTTGATCTCACCGAGTATTCGGCGCGCCTCGGCTGCAGACTTGGCAGATGGATAGAAGCTCACGATATATTTCAACTTCTCTTCAGCTTCCACCATCGACTCCATGGCGAGTAGCTCCTTCGCCCGCTGGTATGCTTTTTCACCTGGTTCATTATCTGCAAGAACTCCTTGATCTGCTTTTTTTTTCAGCGTGATTTCAATTTCCTCCTGTCGTTCCATCATCGCTGCCGGCATGTCCTTGATAGTGCCTGTGTATTCCTGCATCAAGTAGGCGGTACCTCCCATGGCACCCAATACAAGAAGTGCCGCAACCGCCTTAACGAGGAGTAGAATGCGCATACGTTGAATCATAAAGAAAAAGGCAGCTTTTTCCACTCAAATATCAGCTTACAGTAAACCCCTGCGTTTAAAATCAAAAGTGTTGATGTCCGATGATTTGCCTATCATCTCTATAGCAAACTTCAACAAACAGACTTCCCACGCGTCATCTACGCCTTCCATAACTGCAAGCATGGGATCTCCAGTTGATCGTACGTCATCTAATACACGCCCACGAACTGCACTCAAAGAATCATGCAGTAGCTCTTCGGTTACGTTGCCGCGCTTGAACATGAACCCATACTGAAAAAAGACTGGCTCAAGATTTTTTGCTTTAAGCCAGTCCATATATTCACTGGCTTTTTCATGAAATCCATCTAGTTCAACACCTTCCATACCCTCAGGACGAATGATTTGAGGTTTTTGAGCTTCCATCTCACCGTGTCGGAGGCGGACCTGATCTACGGAATCCATGGGCTCACTTAGCATAGTGAATTTGAAACGTGTCGCACCGAAGGTGTCAATCCTGCGATCTGGCTCGTGAATCAGCCGCGCTGTTTCCATGGCATATTGAATACTATCTGGTGAGTGTTCCACGTAAAGAATGT
The DNA here is from genome assembly GCA_018676385.1 of Akkermansiaceae bacterium. Classification (GTDB taxonomy): domain Bacteria; phylum Verrucomicrobiota; class Verrucomicrobiia; order Verrucomicrobiales; family Akkermansiaceae; genus Oceaniferula. Next base: position 1,642 of record JABHEX010000384.1, on the reverse strand, counting down.
TTGTAGTTATGAAATAAGGATCTTGCTGGGTCTATGTTCGACCCGATTACTCATCAATGCAACAAAAAGGGCAGGCCCTCGAAGAGCCTGCCCATTAAAAATTACATCTATGAGAACTAGGAGGCACTGTTGACGTAGGTGATCACATCACCAACGCTTTGCAGCTTCTCAGCATCTTCATCTGGAACCTCAATTCCGAACTCTTCCTCAAAGGCCATTACAAGCTCGACGGTGTCGAGGGAATCAGCACCAAGGTCATCGATGAACTTAGCATCTGGCTTAACTTGTTCGGCGTTCACGCCGAGTTGCTCGACGATAATATCTTTTACTTTTGCTTCGGTATTTTCAGACATAAATTCTGTTTAGTTGATAGAGATGATTTAACGTTGAGAATGAGATTTGGCAATCATATAAAATCATTAATCGCTATCTTTATTGTCATCGCTAATACCCGATACAAAATCATCTGATGTCTGCTCATCACCGTCACTTGTATATTCGATGACCTCACCTTTGAATCGATTCATAACATGGGCAAATAATTTTTCTGCAGGGGCTCCGTCCTCTTCCTTAAATTGCCCGTAAACCATGCCATCGATCTTGGCTTTCTTTTCCTCATCACCCTGCTTGTAATAAATCAAAGCAATACCCTTGCTGTCCCACTTGCGTATATCAAACCTCACCATATCGGTGTAGGCAATCTTGACGCCATCCTGGGAATATAGCGCCTCTTCATCAGCCTTAATGCTGCGATTCATTGTACGAATCAAGAAAAACAACGTAACTGCAAAGAGTAGCCCAGTCACACCAAAGGCAACAAACTGCTCCTTGATTTTGCCTTTCTTAAATGGCTTGTCCACAGTCTCCGAGCTCCACTTGCGAGCCCCGCTATAATCTTCCCATAGCTTGGCAGCACCAGTCTGACCACCTATATCCGACAACACACCGTATCCCTCGGCTATCTCCTCTGGCCATGGCATATCAAATTGGGTAGCGAGAGGTAGAATAGCGGCAGCATCATTGGGGAACTTAACTTTCTTTGCCGATGCATAATTCTTCCAATCCAATTCGTTGGGCTTGTTCATTTTCTGGAAATCTTTTCCAGCTTGAACAAATGCATCATGAACATAATAGTGTAGATTTTTTTCCCGATATCCCCACATGCCATCCTTGAAGAACAAAATACTGAACACACTAAACATGGTAAGCATAGCAAGGGCACGCCACAGAAACCAACTGGTGGGCTTGCAAACCAGCATATTTAGACTAGTAATTTTTTCGCTCATAAAAAAGGGGGGGGTGCATACTTTGCAGAATTTCAATTATTCTAGAAGCAAAAAAATGAAATCTTACACAGCCAACAACTCTATGACTTGCGATCAGAAACTTGCATGCTAAAAGGTTACATTGTACAGAGCAGCAGTCACAGCCAAATTCATAATGACCAAAAAAGAAAACTTACGCCTCACTTCTCTTGCATCTTGCGCAGGATGAGCGTCCAAACTCGACCCTAAGTCACTCGCGCAGGTTCTGCATGGGTTGCCACAATACGAGAACGATCGATTGCTTGTAGGCTCGGCTACTGCCGACGATGCTGGCGTTTTTAAAATCAACGACGAGCTCGCACTTGTACAAACGACAG
>JABHEX010000383.1 GCA_018676385.1 Akkermansiaceae bacterium | reverse complement strand
GAGATGTGGTAGTTGGCCATGATGGTGAATGCATTGTCCAGCTGAGAGGCAACGTGCTGCAATGTTTCTTCATCTGTAATATCAGAGAGTGGTATGCCTTGTGCCAGGTGGCAGGCTAGGAATGACTGTTTGATTGTCATTCCGGAGGCGCCTTTTTGTTCATGTATCATCATTGGTGCGGCTGTTGGTATACCTAATCTGGAGAATACTTTTGCTGCAATCCAGCTACGCATACATCGTGATCCACGTAGGCCATAGTTAATTTTTTTAGCTAGATTCTTGGGATAATAATACTTCAGCACGCATTGAGTGCCATCAGTTAGTGTGTGTTTGCCCACGAGGGAGCGAGAGCCATCTTTGCAAACGACTAGGTCGCTTGGCGGGGTCAGGGTGAGTTTTTTTAATTCACGATGCTGATCAGCGTTGCACGCAACAGTATGGATCCGCTCGTTTCGGAACTGAGCGATCGCTGTATGAAGTTCATCGTGTGATAGGGGCATCAGCTGAGGTGGGCGATGAATTGCTGGGCATTACGGCGGATCGTATATTCCTCAGCTGTAGAGCGAGCGTGTTGGCGCATTTGCTGCTGCTGCCTGTTATCGAGTGAACAAAATTTTGAAATGCACCGGGCGATGTCTGAGGCTAAGTGGCTGGTGGCACCCTCTATCACATAGCCGTCTTTGTTCTCATTGATGATTTCTGATGAGCCGTTGGTGGTGGTAGTGATGGCAGGCAGGCCGCAGGCGAGTGACTCTAACACAACATTGGCAAAGGGGTCGTAGAGCGAGGGGAAAACAAACAGATCCGCGGAGTGATAGGCTTCTTGGATTTGTCGGGTCGGACCTTCAAAGCTAACTAGGTTACTGATGCCGAGTCGGTCCGCTTGTGATTGATAGGGCGTGGGGTTGTCTCTGCCGATAACTCGTAATTTACAAATATGTCCATCGTTCTTGGCCATGGTGATGGCATCGATGACTGGCCCGAGTCCCTTGCGTTTGAAATCTTGGCCTACGAAGAGGAGTTCGAGTGTGTCGCGCTCGCGGAGTGAGGTGTCGGCGGTGAATTGAGAGTGATCTACTCCGTTGTAAATCACGTGGATGCGCTCCTGCGGGTAGTCGTAGTATTGTCCGATGATTTTTTTAGAGAGTTTGGAATTCGTGACGATCATGCGAGTGTTCGCAGGATCGAGGATTTCGCGTTCCATTGATAGGATCGTTTTATGTCTTGGGTTGAGTGATTGTAAGAATCGGTGGATTTTTCCTGGATAGCGGATTTTCATCCAGAAGCAGTGTAGGGGGTCGGAAACTCGGAATGCATCTGACGGGTAGCTACGGGAGAGAGCGATGATTTGGTCGGCATCCAAATTGCGCGCTTCCTTCTGAGCATTTTCATTGAACGAACGGTTTCTCAGCGAAGAGCTCGTTCGATTGACTTTGATCGGGATGTGCTTGAGGTCGGGGTGAATGTCGTCAGCAAAGATTTCAGAGAGGACCCAGACCTCGTGACCCATCTCGCAGAGTTCTCGGCATAGGTTGGCTGCATAGCGTTCTGCTCCACCTTTAGTGAATGAGCACTCGCTGCGTATGACGGCTATTTTCATCCCAATTTAGGGTGCTTTGCACGAAACCACTCGACGTATTTTTTTAATCCCTCAGCGATAGGGGTGTTTGGGTGGTAGCCGAGAGTTTTTTCAGCCTTGCTGACATCGGCGAAGGTGCGGGGCACATCACCCGGTTGGTCGGGCATTTGGTTAATGATGGCTTCTTTGCCGATGGTTTTTTCAAGCATGGCGATCAGTTCTGCTAGTGTGGTTGTGGCAGAACCGCCGAGGTTGAAGATATCGAAGTCTTTAGCCGAGTAATCGATTGTGCTGAGCACGCCGGAAATGATATCCTCTACGAAAGTGTAGTCGCGTGCGGTGGAGCCATCGCCATAACGATCGATCGCCTCACCTTGGAGGATTTTTTTGGTGAACTTTGCGATCGCTAGGTCGGGGCGTTGGCGTGGGCCGTAAACGGTGAAGAATCTTAAGCAGGCGCAGCGGATATCGAATAGATTTGCGTAGTTCGAGCAGATTTGCTCGCAGGAAAGTTTGGTGGCTGCGTAGGGTGAGATTGTGCGTTCGATGAGGTCTTTTTCGGCGAATGGAACCTTCTTATTGACGCCGTAAACGGATGATGACGATGCTAGTACGAAGTGGTTTACGTTATGATAGCGGCAGGCATCGAGTAGGTTGAAAGTGCCGTCGATATTTGTCGTGAAGTAGAGTTTGGGGTCCACAATTGATGGTCTGACGCCTGCGCGGGCGGCTAGGTGGACCACGGTATCGAATTTGTTTCCCGCAAATGTGCGCTCCACCGTGACTGCATCTCTTATGTCTGCCTCAATGATCTGGATATCATTGGCAATGTGCGCTACGTTGGCGCGTTTGATCGCAGGATCGTAGTAATCGTTGAAGTCATCAAACACCGTGACTTGATGACCCTGCTTGAGCAGAGCCTCTGTGAGATGAGAGCCGATGAATCCAGCGCCGCCAGTGACCAAGAAATGCATGTCGCATTATCCCGTGAACCTGTTGCCGAGTCTAGCACAGATATGAGCTTTCTAGCGGAGCTTTTTTTTTGCGCGTTTTTGGAATTCGCGGATGATCGTTTTGGCTTCTGGCGTAAGTTTGCTAATTTCGAGGTAATTCTTTAAAAACCAGATGCGGTCGCTATTGGGCCAGTGTAGGCCGCGTCGATGAAGAGTGAAAAGATCGCGTTGGATAGGTTTATCTGATCTTTGGTTCAATTTTTTGAGTCTCTCAAAGTCAATTAGCCTAAAATCGATTTTGTCGGGAATATCGTATGGGTGATCTGTGGAGAGATTGAAAAACAGGTGTCTGGGGCTGAGTGCATTATGTAATATACCGTGGCTGTGAAGATTTTTTATGGTTTCCAGTAACGGAGATAGAATTTTTCTGCGATCCATACGTGGCGGCCAGCCATTAGCATTCCAGATTGGGATTAATTTATCTAATGAGATGAAGCCGTCTAGTCCCTCCGCTACGTAAATGGCTTGTCTGTGGCCATTTGTGATACGTGATTCAAAATAAATAAGGTCATAAACGATGATTCCTGCACTTTTTACAAGGTGGTAGTTTTTGAACTCGCGCGTAAACGTCAGTTGTTTGCAAAAGCGTTGAAGTAAGTTTTTGGGGTAGAAATCTTGTTGGCGTTTGAGGTAGAGGGTTTTTCCCTCAGCCGTTTTTAATGAGCAGACATGGCTCCAAGCATTCGGTTTGCCCGCAATGGTATTGGGTGCCTCAACTGGTTTTGCGTCCAGATTCCACCATGCATCAAAGTTGACTAGTTCAATGCTGTTGAGAGTGTGTTGCCAATCTGTGTGTAAATATTTCATCGAACATGATTTTATGATCAATTTTCTTGGGATATATCATTCAGTCCGAGGCTAGTTAGGAAAAGAGAGATGCTTTTATCGTTATGTTTTTGGTAAATTTCCCTAGTTTGTCCGCTCATCCATTTCCCTTGGCGGCCACGAATGGTCGAGAGACCTGCTTTTTCAAGTAGACAGCTGCCAGATCCATCATCGGTGAAATCTAGCGCGCAGTCAATTGGTGAAGTGCGCGTGGTTTCGTATGCCTGAATAGCATTACTTGAGAGGTGAGGTGGCTCATCTGGATTGCATGGGATGTGATAATCTGCTTCAGCGTAAACAGGATGTTTTCCTGCTGTAGTAATATAAATATCTGAACGGTATGCCCGAAGACGCTCGAGTTGAGTGATGGTTTCTCGGGCATGCTCGTTGTCGTTACCAGTATATACAAGTATGTGAAACGGCTGAGTGATATTATTGGTATACCCTTCTTTTTTCACTCCGAAGATCTTGAGAGGGCGCCGCTGTGAAATACGCCAATAGTTGTGCATCCAGAGAACGTCAGCTGGGCTCTCCGACATCATTTTTTCATAGGCCTTACAACAAAGAGTGGAGACGTAATGAGTGTCTTTTTTTCTCTCACTAGGGATGTCAATGGGAGGATGAATGTTGATGACCCATCTGCCGGGTGCGACAGTACATACTGAAATAGGAATGATGGGTGTTCCAGCGCGCCGGTGCATGAGGGCAGGCAGATTGGACATTGAGGTTAGCTTGCCAAACAAAGGTAGAGCCATGCCATGGTGTCTTGCATTCTGGTCTGCAATAGCTCCCAAGTTACCTCCGGATTTTAAGTGTGCGATAGGTTTGAAAAACCCATCGCGTTTGCTGAAAAGTTTGGTCCCTGAATTTTCCCTACGTCGTTTAACGAGATTGTCTAATAATGGATTATCGATTGGGCGGTAAAGCCCGGCGAAGGGAGCTGGGTTATTGATGGGTAACTGGAGGTGGCTGAGGGCTTCCCAATTACCCATATGAGCGAGCAAATAGATGGCTCCTAGATTAGCTTCACGTATTTTGGTGAGGTGTTCGCTTCCCTGTAGTTCGATATAATCCTCAAGTTGACCTGGGTTCAGGGTGTTGATCCGTAGGCTTGTTAGGAGGTTGGCTGTCG
>JABHEX010000382.1 GCA_018676385.1 Akkermansiaceae bacterium | reverse complement strand
TAAAGCGCGTGGCAGGCAGAACCAAAACTCGTCTCTATCAGCACTACGAAATCGACCGACGTGAATCGGCATCAACTATTAAAGCATACAATCGTCTCGCTAAAAAATCTAATCACAGGCAGGTGCCAGAAAGTGTCTACTACCAGCAATTCCTCTCCGTCGCACATGCTGAAACACTGAAGTCCGTGCGGTCGAAAGGTTCGACATACAATCGATTCAAAAAAACGATCATAGATAAAATCAACGAGGGTATTCCTCTGCTCTGGGCTCTCCAAGTCGGGGTGATCAAGGAACGGGGAATCCCTCAAGCAGGGGGTGGACACATGCGCATCATTATTGGTTATAATGAAAAATCAGACCAAATCATCTATTCCGATTCATGGGGTGCAGGACACGAATTTAAGAAAATGACTTTTCCTGAGGCTTTCACCGCGAGCATGAATCTAATGACAATCAAACCTTCCAGATGATTAAATACAAAATGAATTGAATGCATGTTAGTCGATATTCATTCATTTTTAATCACCCATTTGTCAGCCACGCCACTGTGCGAGCTGCTCGGGAAACGGACACTCAGCACAATCACTGATATCCTGCAGGCAGAAGTCCTGATAAATCTGTAATAGCGCTTGATGTTGCCATGCCTGCCGTAAGTATTTTTTCCGACGCTCAATATCGCCAAACAAGCGAATTGAGGCCTTATCAACCTTCTCACTAATCGCGGGTGCTTGCAGCTTCTCATAATATTCCCATGCACCACGATCACCATCCACCAAATACGCGGGCATCAAATGATTTATTTGAAAATCTGTGAGCCGATCCGCCCCCATCAGAGCGAGGTTGCGCATGCTGCGCTTTGATTTCACAGTATAGTGATGGCTCCAGTAAGGGTGCCTCAGTTCTTGAAAAAAATCTTGGGAACTAGCAAAATCTAGACATGCTGCGCGAAACTTTTCCCAGTGATGCACGATGGTTGCCAAGCATGCTACACGCCTCTGCGGATGATTAACCGGACGAATCCCAGAGAGTTTCCAGGGGATTTTTCGATCATGAGTGGGTTCATAATAGTCACGCACTTTCCACCAAATTTCCCATAAATCACGTAAATAACCGCGGGTATCGTTAAGAGCGGCATCGTGAACTTCTGCCGTTAAAAAACCCGCTGCACCAAACAACATCGACTCACAATCAGCAGGGCACTCCCTCAACAAACCAATCGGCAAGCGTTGTGCTAGCAAGGTCATCGCAAGCTTGTTGGGCCGATACCCCATAGTCTCAGAAATTGCCTGCCATAACCATTCCTCTTCACCTAACGCATCAATAGTTCTCGCGCGGCGTTTTGCTTTAATGCTCGCCCGATGCATTGCCGCCTCACGCATCAATGCATCCAGATTCCCCTGATGCATTTCTGCCAAAGGCATGAAACACCTTCCCACATGCGCTGCCGCCTGAGCCATCAATGGAATTTGTAATGCCTCACGCAGAATGAGTTCCGGAACAATAACCTGTGGCACTGCCCTGTGATTCGATGTGCGTGTAAACCTGCTTTTTACTTCGTCTCCAAAAACAACATGTAGCACAACATCATCAAAATCCTTATTGCAGCCATGACCATGGTTATCCCAATCGGCAAATGTATGGTCCAACTCTAATGATCCAGCATGAATTTCCCCATCAATCTCGACAGCTGTGTGCAGAAAATCCGGTCCTGCGGCATGGTTCCAATGACCAAATTGCACAATCCGGACAGCTCGGCCATCAATAGTAGCAAATTCACGACCCATCTGCCCGCCATACCACAGCGCTTGCAAATGCAACTCGTTCGGCAAGACAAGCGCATTCTGCTCTAAGACAGCGCCCTTATGATCTCTGACCTCCTCCAGAAGCTCCTTATATCCACACATACAGAGGATAATAAACATCTTAGCTCAAGCTTCCAATGCAGGAATTAGAAAAATAAGTCTGTTTTTTAAGATCGGAGAGCAAGCTAGTGGATTTCCGCATTGCACCGAGGCATTATTTAAGTAGTCTTAATTACTTTCATCACCGTCATGAGATTTGGTAAACGCCTATCCCCGAGCCATCGAGGCAGGACAAGCACACGCAATAGACGCCGTGCAGGTCGCCCGTCACTGCGGCAAGCATTTCATGATGCCAACATGAGGGCACAACAACGTGCAAATCGCAGGCTTGGAAAAAGGCGTGGCCTAACCTCAGTAAGAGCTGCCATTGATAGCGCAGCGCAGAACCATCTAATCCACCTCGGGATCGGCACGCGAATGATCCGCTGGCTTATCGCAATCGCATTACTTCCCATCTGTATTGTCACCACGCGAGCACTCTTCGTCGTGGATCCAGAGGGCACCTTCTGGATGGATCTTTTGCGCACTCAACAATTTATTTACTTTGCCGTGGGAATGTTCTGGATGGCGGGTTGGTTTATCACTGGCGTGGGTGAACGGTTCTTTCTCTATCTCTACGTGCTCGGCCATGAACTGACCCATGCTATTACAGTCTACGCATGCGGCGGCAAAGTTGGTGGTATCCATGTGACCGCAGATGGCGGCTATGTCATGACCAGCAAGACCAACTTTCTCATAGGGCTGTCTCCCTACTTCATACCATTCTGGTCGGTAGCTGTGATGCTTGTCTTTACTCTTCTGGAAATGACAACCCAGATCCCACACCTCCATAAGGCACTCTACTTTCTCATCGGTGCGAGTTGGGCCTTCCATTTACTCTGGACTGTATGGATGATGTTTCGCGATCAGCCTGACCTTAGAGAAAATGGTGTATTTTTCTCATTTGTGCTAATTTACCTCGCTAACGTAATCCTGCTATCAGTCATCCTCTGTCTTGCCCCAGGCAGCTTGACATGGCATCATTGGTACAATGAATTCATGAATACTTGGGGTCAGTGGACAAACTTTATAGTGCAATTTGTAAGTTCAGCCTTATAAATCAATGGTTTTCCTTGAATTTAAAAATCAGAAACTTTTATCTTGTATATACTCTTTTTTTGGGGCATAATTCAAACATCGTTTAAATAAACGATATTTGGGGGGGAACAGCTCCGTCAGCATAGTCTTCGGACATAGTTGGCGGGGCTGTCATTTTTTACCCCCGAAATCAAACTTGAGGTTCGGCAGATTTCACAGGATGATAAAAGCAATGAATGCTGTATGGTATGAAAATCTGGGTGATTTTGTTGTATTATAACTCACCCTCATCCGGCACCGGAGGAATGAGATCTTCACGCAGCAGCAGCCGCTCGACAGATAGGTCATCCAGCAGACCTTCGGACGTCTGCTGAATCACCGCAGCAAACGGCATGATCCGATCCACCTCCGCAATTGCCGCGTGGACCATCGACGAAACAATATCGGCGTCATACTTGTCGCGCTCAAACATGTTGGTGATGCGGAACATAATCTGCTCACGATCCAGATCATATTCCAAACTCCCTAGGGTGAGTTTTTTATTCGCCCTGGCGAGTAGCTCCAGCACGATTGGTTCATGCTCCACCTCAAGTTCAAGTGGAGCCTCCCCCACCACCGACAGCGCATTGAGTTGTGGGAATGCTTGTGCATGAAGATGCACGTGGGTGTGGTAGGCCTCAAAGGCAGTGCGTATCACGTCTTGACCTTCAAGCTGTTCACACTGCCAACCTTGCTGGCCAAAGGCTTCCATGACGGATTGAATCTGAATTGATGTAGGGCGCATATGAGTGATGTCTTAAATACTAAAAGTTAAATTCCAAATACTAATCTCTATTTTCCATCACACCCAGCACTGCCTCTTCAAGTAGATGGCGCCGCCTCTCCGAGATCGGTTTGAGGGAGGCAACCACCCCGCTCTTTTTTTCCTCAGTAAAGTGCAGCACGAGATTTTTTGCATCCGCAGTAACCTCAGCATCTGCTACTTGCGTCCAGTAGATGACTTGCAGGTTTTCTTTCGCTCCAAAAAAGGGGAAGATCTCTACACCAAGAGGGCTAAGAATGATGTACGCATTCCGCGTGCAGCGCACACCAAGCCGAATCATCCAGTAGCATAATAGCAGCCCCAATAGGCATATCCATAACCAGCCATCAAGAATCGGCCCATCCATCCCCCAGTCTTGAGTTGATAAAATAAATACCGCAAGCGTCATTATTAAAAATACGACAGATAAGCCAAAAAACAGCGGCGCTTGTGCCGCACGAGTAAAACGTAGCTCTTTTTCAGGCTCAGCAAGCGATTTAGGGCCACACGGAATCACCGCACCCTTTATTATCTCAACCATCGTTTTTTTCTCTTCCGTCATCTGGATGCATGTATGTGTCCCGATATCTGGATTTGTTCAATCACCGATCCTGTGTTAATTGAGTAATCTCAGGTCACAACCCATCATTCTTTTGCCTTTTTCTCTTCACAGCGACTACTCACTTTCTGGCGACCAGGGGGCTGCAGTTGCAAAACTCGTCAAGTCCATTACTGCCGGCAATGGTCACCAAACACTATTGGGGGTCACCGGATCGGGAAAAACATTTACAATGGCAAACATCATTGAACGAATCGGCAAACCGACACTGGTAATGTCCCATAATAAGACACTTGCCGCACAGCTCTACTCCGAGTTGAAAAAATTTTTCCCAAACAACGCCGTCGAATATTTTGTCTCCTACTTCGACTATTACCAACCAGAGGCCTACATTCCGCGCTCTGATACTTACATCGAAAAAGATAGCTCGATCAATGACGAAATAGAACGATTGCGCCTAAGCACAATGGGGTCGCTCATCACAAGAGAGGACGTGATCGTGGTTGCTTCGGTGTCCTGCATCTATGGCTTGGGGTCACCCGAGGACTACCAAAATATGATGTTACCAGTAAAAACTGGAGATATACTTGATCGCGAGGAATTTCTCGAAGGCCTAGTCAGCCTGATGTTTGAGCGTAACGATATCGCGTTCTCGCGTGGTCAATTTCGCGTACGTGGCGATGTCGTTGAAGTACATCCTGCCTACCTGGAAGAATCTGCAATACGGGTAGAGTTTTTTGGCGATGAGATCGAGCGTATTACTCAGATCAATGCCCTCTCAGGCACCAAAATGGATACGCTAGATGCTCATACCTTTTTTCCCGCAAAGCAGTTCGTGACAGAAAAAAGTAAGCTTAATCGTGCGATCCATGCCATCAAACAAGAAGCGAATGAACGCGTCGATTGGTTTGAAAAAAACAATAAGCTTATCGAGGCACAAAGAATCCGAATGCGGACCGACTTTGATATTGAGATGATGCAGGAAATGGGCTTTTGCCAGGGTATTGAAAACTACTCCCGCCATCTCACTGGCCGTGATCCAGGTGCCCGCCCCTACACCTTGCTGGATTTCTTCCCAGATGACTACGTGCTACTTATGGACGAGAGCCACGTCAGCGTTCCGCAGGTTGGCGGTATGTATGAAGGCGACAAAAGCCGAAAATCAACTCTAGTAGATCATGGGTTTCGATTACCTAGTGCACTTGATAACCGCCCACTCAAATTCAACGAGTTCATGCAAATGACCAACCAGCGGGTGTATGTCTCCGCCACGCCCGGACCATTTGAATTCATCAACTCACGCCCGGACAACAAAAAATTCATCCCATGGAAGAGGGGCGAGTTGTCCGCAGCACAAGCACTCAAAAAAATTCGCAAACAAATCACTACAAGCGGTGCAGAAGTGCCTGTGGAGGAATTTGATGTTTCTTCTCCCGGGAGTAATCTTGTGGTCGAACAAATTATCAGGCCCACTGGATTACTAGATCCAATCCTCACCCTCAAACCACTGAATGGCCAAATTGATGAAACAATTGATATGTGCCGTGAGCGCGTTGATCGCAACGAACGCGTTCTAGTCACCACACTGACGAAAAAAACCGCTGAGGACCTCGCAGAATACCTCCAAGAAACAGGCTTAAAAGTTCGCTACATCCACGCCGATGTTGGAGCTATCGAACGTGTAGAAATTCTACGTTTACTAAGAGCTGGAGAGATCGATGTATTAGTCGGTATCAACTTACTTAGAGAAGGCCTTGACCTGCCAGAGGTGTCGCTTGTTTGTATTCTTGATGCCGATAAAGAAGGTTTTCTTCGAAACGAAACCTCGCTCATTCAAACTGCAGGAAGGGCTGCCCGCCACGTTGCCGGCGAGTGTGTTATTTTTTGCGATGAAGTAACCGACTCCATTCAGGCACTGATCAACATCACCGAATACCGTCGTGCACGGCAAATAGAGCATAACGAGCTGCATGGCATCACTCCGCAAAGCGTCATCCGCCCGGTACAGGAATCACTAAGTCAGGCTACAAAATATGCCGAGGAAGCCGACGAACTGAACCGCTCCGTATTGAATGAAGATGAGGCGACTTATAACGCCACCCATGTCATCTCGGAACTTGAAGAGGAAATGCGCGAAGCAGCAGCCAAATTAGAGTTCGAGCGCGCCGCACACCTGCGCGACCAGATTAAACAATTACAGAAAAAATAGGGCGAGCTGACAATCGTTATTCAGGTTTCGCTTTCAGATTAAATTTCTTGTCCCCTACCCTTTGGATCTCCACAAAAAAGGCACCAAGCTCTCGTTCGACAGCAAGCTGCCCCGTGAACCAGCACTCAAGATCAGTAATCCCAGCATCAGCATCGGCTTGTACGGTGACTGAAGTCGCTCCTTTCACTAGCTGGAGCTGAACCAGATTCTGGCCGATACGAATAAATGCACGGCCACCACGAAGCACCGCCAACTTTTTCCAACGGTCATCAATATTCGTAGGTAATAAACTAGCTTTAATCTGATAACGCCCAGGCCGCAGAATATTAACCGACCAACTGCCGCTGTGCGCGGGGTATTGCTGGCGAAAATCATTCTGCTGTAATCCTCTGAGCAAATCTAATAATTTTTGTTGCTCAATAACCGGTTGCGAGGATGGATGTTTATTATCAGCATGCATGATCTTGGATAGTCGCCAATCCATCGCAGTGAGCCGAACAGGGTGCTTGTCTTTTTTTCCAACAGAAAACGAACGCGGGTTATACAATGCTTTACGCGTAGATCTCCACCAATTGGTATGCGCTAAGAGCATCTCAGCATGAAGTTTTTGGTGCTGGGTGATATCGAGAGGCTTGCTGAGATTCGGTAGCATTTCTTTATTAGCGGGGTAAAGCTCCAATCCATCAACCAGAGCGTGCTCTTTACCCACAACGAGCGAGCCAGGGTAACGATGCTTATCTGGCACATTATCGTCTGCCCAATTGGCTGCGTGGAAAACTCGAAATTCTGGCTTTTTTAGCTTAACATCAGCTACCAAACTGAGCAACACGGTATTAAGTTCCCAGTCAGTTGCACAATCATGAAACCGATCACAATACTCAGTAAAGTTTTTCTGCAGTCCTATGTGATAAAGTGTAGTACTGGATGGATTGTGGTAGTTTCCATGGGGGAGGTTACAACTTTCATCAGATTTTTTTACCAGTGCTGAAACAATAACACAGTAGGTTTCACGCTTATGCATCTTCCATGCATTTTCGGCCATCACTTTGATTGCCTCCGACATTTTCACACTATCTTTCATACCCCGACAATGGGCCATCATGAATACAGGTGAAGACAGCATCCATGACTTTTTGAGAGATTTTTCGAGGATCACCTGAGACTGCATTGCTTTACTACCCATTATCCAATCATCCTCCAGATGACGACATAGTGCCGATTGAGAAGAACCTCTTGATTCTATTTCCGCTTTAAAACCTCTACTCTTGCAATCGTATGGAGGTGACACCCCCATGGACCATGCTCCAGAAAATACGGTCGTATAACCTGCTAATGCGAAGTGATCTGCCAAGCTGGTTGACCTAACAGGCTTACGCCGCCAGTCATTGTCGCCCACCACCCCACAAACAAGTGATTGTTTTCCATAGAGTAATGCCGCAAGTGCCGCGTTACCTCCAGGGGAAAGTCGCACGTCACAGCGCGATTTCCGCCAAGCTACGTCGGATGAAAAATCGATATTTTTGGAGAATACTTTGTCCACCGCAAGTCGTCCATCAATCTCAGTGATATCACTATTCACAATCAAAATGACATGCGGCTTACTATCCGCACCAGAGACAAACGTCATCAGACATAAGTGAAGTATCATCCTTGCCAGCATCAATTCAAATCTACACCATCTGGGCATGATGCCAAGAACGTCGTTCAAAGTTCTCTTTGTCTGTTTAGGAAATATTTGCCGTTCTCCAGCTGGAGAAAATATCCTCCGACACTTGATTAAAGATGCGGGACTCGAAAACGCAGTGGAAATAGACTCAGCAGGCACACACGACTACCATCCAGGAAAAGCTCCAGATCATCGGATGACTCGGATATTGGCCACACGAGGTATCACTAACCATGGATATGGCAGGCAATTTGTGGCTGATGATCTGTCTAATTTCGACCTAATCCTTGCCATGGACACTGAAAATTTAGAAAATATACGAACGTTAGATTCTGAAAATAAACACATTCCGAAAGTCAAACGTATGACGGATTTCTGCGTTGAAATAGCCCATCAGATCTCCGACGTGCCCGATCCATACTACGGCGGCGCTGAGGGCTTTGAATTTGTGGCTGATTTACTCACTGACGGGTGTCGAGGCGTGCTAAAACATATTCAGTCGATTAGCCAATAAACACGGGTGTTCTCAGATCGATAGCGTCGAATAGCTCAATAATATCGGCGTTGCTCATTCGAATGCATCCGCAGCTCGCCGGCTGGCCCAGCATGTCTTCTCTGTTAGTTCCGTGGATATAAATAAACCGCTTCATGCTGTTCGCATTTTCAGGATCAAGCCCATGCAGGCGAAGGATACGTGTTAGTATCATATCATCAGTAGTTATCTCACCGTCCCATATACCGACAGACAGCCTGGATTTAAAAATCGTGTGCAGCGGTTCTCCCTCACCTATTTTTTCTTGAATGACAAATCGACCAGTGGGCGTGCAGTAGCTTCCTTCGTCAAAACCTATACCATTTGCGGCACTTGAAATTGTATATTCAGCAACTACTCTCTCATTATCCAATAAACGGATTTTCTCTTCACCAATCGATATAGAAATATACTTCATGATCCCTCAGGTGATCGGAGTGAAACAATCGAATTATGCCCACCCATACCGACAGCTATTTTTAGCACTGTAGATCCATCATAAGACAATGTATTGGGCGTAAGTGTAAACGGCTCACCGGGCGATGTGATACCGGCAAGGTTTGGCGGTAATGACTGGGCTCGCATGAAATAGGTAAGTAACACGCAATCGAGTAGACCACTAGCACCTACTGCATGGCCAGTGAATGGCTTCAGGGGATGCAATGAGTAGGTCCGATCGTCTGGCAGAGCAGCCGTCATTGCTTCAATTTCTGCCTTTCCGTGAAGTAACGTACCGCTAGCATGTGGACAGACAGCCGTAATTTCTGGCTCATCCCTGAGATCATTCACCGCTTTTATTAAGCAGTCTCGTAAGCCCTTACCATCTGTCGGCATTCCGATTGGTGAATTTGCATCCGAATTACACCAATAACCAGTCATACACACATCACCACTGCCATGTTCATGAGTAAAACACCCAGTCTTATCAGCTGATTTCACCCTCGATTTACGTTCAGCAAGTGCATCGATAGTTTCCAGCACCACCGCAGCACCCGCTTCGCCAGGAAAAAAACCTCCAGCATCAGCCGAGTAGGGATCATTCACCGATGATTTAGCCAGTACTCCCGTCTTTTCATATAGCTCAATAACTTCAGGCAGGAGTGGCAGTTCTACTCCGATCACAATAGCACGACTCACAACCCCCTGCTTAAGCATCATCCACGCCATGCCCATGGCATCAAGACTAGCGGCACAACCACTTGAAATCACCTGCCATGGCCCATGAATTCCTAGCTCAATACTCACAGCTGAGGCTAGCTCCCCATGCATCGAATTACTGGCTGCCATTAGATCAAAAGACCTCCGCTCTGGCCATGGAGCAACCCAACCAGCTGCATTACCACGACTGCTACCCACAATAATTGCAGCATTAGACAAATCCTCACCAGCCAAACCAGTATCGCGAATCGCCTGCCTAGCCACATGAAGGGATAGCATCGATCCGGGTGCCCATTTTCGTGATAGCAATAGCGATCGATCATCAATCCAAGCCGCTTTCAAATCGGTATATCGCGAATCTTTTCCTAATAGGCCAGAAAGCGGATTGAGGGCATGACGACCCGATGCGATGGCCTCGGCATTCGCACAGACCCCATCGCCAAGACCCGTAGTCAACCCGATGCCCGTGATGGCGATGTCCATAACTTACAAATCTAACCGCAGCAGGGTGATAGAGGCTTATCGCACTCAGATTGTGGCGGCTGCATTTGAGGGTTGGGCGCCTGCGCGCTGAGATTTAGTTTTTCGATCAACTCAAGGTCCTTTTTGATCGCTGGATTCTCTGCGGTCAACAATTTATCACCGTAGAAAATCGAGTTCGCTCCAGCAAAAAAGCACATCGCCTGCCCCTCTTCACTCATCTGAGTTCGGCCTGCAGACAGCCTCACCTTTGCCTTAGGGCATGCAATCCGTGCCACAGCAATCATTCTAACAACATCAAAAATTTCCACTGGGTTCGATCCCTCTAGGGGAGTTCCCGGCATAGGCATCAGGGAGTTAATCGGAACACTTTCTGGCTGTGGATTAAACTCGGAGATCACTTCGATCATCTTTAACCGATCCTTTGTATCTTCACCGAGACCGAGGATTCCCCCACAGCAAATACTCATTCCCGCATCTTGTGCATGACGGATCGTGTTGAGACGATCATCGTAGGTATGTGAGGTGACAATGTTTGGGTAGTACTCTGGAGAAGTATCAACGTTATGATTATATGCGGTAACACCAGCTTCTTTCAAAATTGTAGCCTCCTCTGCACCCAATTCACCAAGCGTAACGCATACCTCCATACCCAAGCTGGAAACTGATTCTATAATATCCACTACCTGGTCAAATCTTTTGGTTCCATTGCGCACACCCTTCCAAGCTGCCCCCATACAGAAACGTGTAGACCCGCTGGCACGTGCCGCCTGTGCCCGCTCCATGACAGCGTCTTTTTCCATCAATCGTTCAATCTGGATACCAGAGCTATGACGGGCCGACTGCGAACAATATGAACAATCCTCTGAGCACCCACCTGTTTTGATCGACAGAAGAGTACAGAGCTGAACCTCATTCTCAGGCCAGTTTTCCTCATGGACCGCACGAGATTTTTTCAGTAGCTCAAAAAACGGTAGGGCATGTAGGCTGGCAAGTTCTTCGTATTTCATAAGTATTTAATTAGTACATTATTCTCTGGTATCTATCGCACCCATCTACCTGACACAGTGGGCAGCTTTCCCTCGCTCAAGGTTCTATAATCCGTTTTGCCCTTGGCACCGATTAGAGCTTTACCGACTGTACGTTTCCAGTGTGCGCTCATGCTTTCACCCGTGTGACACCCCCAACTCTTGCAGTGCGCTCGCTTAGCAAAAACATCTCTCCTGATACCAGTAAGATCCCGCTCGTGAATCCATGCCTTACTCGCACCAATAATTTCTGCACTGTAGTCTAGAAGGAAACAATATTTGTTAGAATGCCCAAAAAAATCAAAGCTTACAATAGATCTTGATGGATGACGGTTAATCGCTGCTATCGCCTGCTCTCCGCTACTCACCCAAATCAAGGTCGCTTGTCGCTTTGCAGCCTGCTTGCTAATCCATTTGCTGTATGGCTTGCGATCCTCTATTCCGCGTTTGATATAAGCAGGGCGATAGACAATCCACGTAATCGCCGCATACGGCCCGTTAGCACCGCGCAGTTGATCCATCCTCAACGTGGATGCGCGAATAAAATTTGCCCACCAACGATCGTGCTGGTCACCTTCAACACGCAGGTCCTCCCACTTTCTCAACGCTGGTCCACCACACAGAATGACGTGGGTTTTTTCGCTGGCAATCAGTTCGGTGAGCCCCGAACAACCAAGCATCAATAAGCTGAGAATTCCGATGCGCATCTGCTGCTAATATCGTGATCTCTTGGAACAATGTCGAGGCAAAAGTCCAGCCAGCAAGCCATGTGACATGAGTCTGATAACCAGCATGGCCATTTCTGTTTTTCGTTTACCACCCGATGATACGCGTCGCCTCTTTGTAACGCATATTGATTTGGAACAATAAAAGAAACAAAATCTTTATGATCAAGGTAAGGAGTTATTTTTCGAGTATGGAGTCGGCTAATGCTTTAGCTTTTTTACTCTCCCCATCACCAGAAAATGAGCCAAGGACAACAGATTTACCTTTATTGAGAGCCACAACGATCAGAGTAGTCTTGGTAACTTGTTTGCCCTCCACCTCGATTGTTCCAGCCATACGATAGATGATGGCATGTGGGGTAAAGTGATTTTCTTTTAGCATACCCCGCCATTCGACAACATGGTTAGCTTTGTGAGGAAACGACCCACGGGTGCGTTTAAATGTTGGCCCCATTAGGTTTGATACAGTTTTACCAAATTTGATGTCTATGATACTGCGCAAGTCACCACCACGGTGAATTAGTTCGTAGCCACCATAACCCGGACAAAGGTGATATAGGTGATCTATTACAGGATTTTTCTCAAGGGCTGAATCTACCAAGACGGCGACGTGCTTGGCTTCCGTCGATGAATAGAAAGATGTGATTTTTTGACCCGCCGCTTGGCAGACAAAAGTCAAAGTGACACAACAAACCAAGGTGATAAATTTCATTATCTCATTGTGGCAGAATGGTAGACACAGTGCAACTAGTAATAGTGATGCAAGAATGCTCTATACACCACTGTCATGACCCTCATGGGCTTAACCGATATAATCCCCGCTTGTTGCTACATGTTACTCCTGATGTTAGTTAAGCCCATCTAAACAGGCCATCAGAAAACGAGTCAATGGTTCCAAATATTCTGTAAATACCGCCCTAACTATTCATGAGCATTGGCCTCGGTGAGATCAAGGCCACGGGAAAAGTTTTCAAATCGCTTTTTCATAGAACCATTAAATTTTTTGACATCGATCGCTTTTGCACGCCACCTATCAGCCGCTCCTTTACACTGCTTTAGCAAGTCCTCAGAGCCTTCCATACTTTTCCAGATCGTGGCTGGGTATTTCCCTAAAAACGCAACGAGTTTTTTGTCCTCGATAGTTTTTTCACTCGCCTTAGCAAAAGCCGCAAAAAGAATCCGTTCCAATTTTTTTGGATTGGGAGATTTACTAGACGCAACCGGCGAGCTGTCAGATGGTTCGTCTGGGTAATGAGATAGCTTTGGAATGTTTCCCAAATTTTTCCAATCAGGACTAATTTCAACTTTTTGTGTCGCAGACGCTCCCGGCAAACCTGTCGCTAACTGAAAACATTGTTGCAGCAAGCTCTTAGCTCCTCTGCTCATTCCGTGACCTACTCCTGGCCATGTTTTTCCAATATAACAATACTTGCGACGTTCAATGGCTTTCTCATAAACTCTGTACCAGTCAAGACGTCCAAGTGGCGCTGTTCCAAAAGATTTCCCTGTGTCTTTTTCCCCGCATGAGACAGCAAATGGGATATTTTTTGCGCTACTACTGACCCGACCATAACCATTTGTTGCCCATGTGCCCCCTGAGTGTGCTGAAATCCCACAAACATATTTCGGTTTGTTCATGGCAAAGCGATGCGCGAACTGACTGCCTCCAGAAAAGCCGTGAATAAACATCTTATCGTGAACGCGATAGGTTTTGCCAATTTCTTTAAATAATTTGAGTAGCTTTGTGTCATGTATACCGCCGGCATATTGATAAAAATTGTTACCTTGTTGCACAAATGTGGGGCCTAAGACAATGACATCCCCCCTGCTTGCCCAAGACCTGAGACCTGCTGCGCCATTACCATTTCCACCTGCACCATGCACACCAACGACTACTTGATAGGTTTTACTCGAATCTATATGATCAGGTAGGTAAACATGACAGGTCTTACCCTGAATATCTTTAAGCTGTATTTCTTTCGCAAAAACTAAGACATGATTATAGATGAATAGAATAAGTAATATAGCGAAAATTTTCATAATGGTTACGTTAGGAGCAATAGCCTATAAACAATTGTACACAAATTAGCATCTTCTCACATGCTTAATTCAATGACTAACAATTTAATATTTAGGCAATATTACATAGACAATATAGCCAAAGCCAAAACAAGAATGTTTAAGCTCGGAGATTATGTTGTTCCACTAGGCATGCGTCTCCAAGCTACGATTGCCTCGGCTACCATCCAGATTTCTAACAACAAGGACGCCGAGCCTATACCTACTAACAACCATCGCTCCTGCCCGATCCAACTCAAATCTGAGCCGATCGCTTGACCAAATATCTGGTAGCCCATAGCCCATGCAGGAAGAATGAGCATAAATATCGCAGGTATGATTACAAACCATACTGGCATAAGCTGACGCCTCATCCAAAAAATGATCACCATGAACGCGAGTCCACCCAGCAGCTGATTGGTTGCACCAAATAGCGGCCAGAGAATGAGCCCCCCAGTTCCCGCTGGCTTACCAGCCGCAGCTGGTAGTGATGCCATCCAGCCCGCTACAATAATTGCAAAAATCGTTGCCCCATGCTTATTCGCCAACCACGACCACGGATTAGTTGTCAACTTCGGTGCTGAGGCAGTTACAGCTTCACTTTTCCTCTTAATGAAACATCGAGCAAGTTCTTGGACGACATAACGCTGCAGACGACATGCAGTATCCAGTGTCGTAGCTGCAAAAGAGGCAACAAAAACACCCATTATGGCAGTAGCAAATGATGCAGTAACTCCCAGCGCCTTGATGAAATTAGAGGATCCATCAACAAAAGCACCAACCTTCGCACCCAGTCCCTTCATCGTAGCCCAACCAGTATATCGTGTATCCCATGCATCAGAACCTAACAAGGTGACACCTCCCTCTTTAATACCTAAGCCTAAG
>JABHEX010000381.1 GCA_018676385.1 Akkermansiaceae bacterium | reverse complement strand
TTAATACCACAACCTATGTGACTTAGGCTCAATATTGCGCACTGATGCCACATTGTATCAAGCTCACGAACATAAAAATCATTGAACGGTTCGTGTTTCCAGCTAACTTTTCTGCACTATAAACATTTCAACATCAATGACAGAGGAAATCACTGAAAAACAAATAGCGGCGGCCCAAAAAGCCTGGGGTAATGGAATCGTGAAAATTGGCAAACTCAAAGATAATTCCGCAGCTGCTAACATGGCTGCCTTGGAGCACCTAGACAATCTTTATGCATACGACACAGTGAAGGTGCTCTTTAAGCCGACCAAAGCTGCTGACATTCAGTTTCGCGATACCAAGAACAAGGCGCTATCTTACTTTGTAACTGGTGAGATCTCCGAAGACACTGGATTTGCATTACAGCCTTGGACCAACGTGCGATTCGAGAATCATGCCACTAGTATCCATGGCAAGACAGCCATAGCCATGGGTAATTACTATTTCACTACTACAGCCGGTGATGAGGTTAAAGTTGAGTATTCCTTTGGTTATCTCTCCGATGAAGATGGCCATCTGAAGATTTTTCTTCACCACTCTTCTTTGCCTTACAGCAAATAACTAGATGAGATATATTTTCTAAAGATTATTAGATTGTCAGATGACAAGGGGGTGACTGATTCAGGGGAAATGATTTTCCATTGCTTGTGTAGATAAAATTACATTGTTTCTCAAACTCTTCATGACGGTTTTTAACTGATCAGGCTGCGATGTTTTCTAGCTTCATCGCCGTTCATTGAGGAAAGCACATAATTTAAAACTGCCTACAGGCGGGGCAAACAGCTCATATCATCCTTGAAAAAGAACACAAAAAAACAAGCAGCATGTGACGCTGCTTGTTTTTTTAAAAAGCGGGCGGCAAACGCTAATTTACTGCAACAGCATCGTTACCAGTCTCGCCGGTTCGGATACGAATAGCCTCTTCAACAGGTGAAATAAAGACCTTGCCGTCACCGATTTTACCAGTATTGGCACTCTTAACAATTGCTTCTGCCACAGCACTTGCATCCTCGTCATCAACGATGATCTCGAGCTTTACCTTGGGCAGAAAATCGACGGTGTATTCGCTCCCTCGATAGATTTCGGTGTGGCCTTTTTGGCGACCAAATCCTTTCACCTCAGTAACGGTCATACCTTGAACGCCTACTTCGGCTAGGGCTTCTTTAACTTCCTCCAATTTGAAGGGTTTGATGATGGCTTCGATTTTTTTCATAATAGTCAGTGGTAGTTAATTCTATGTCTTGCTCCTCTCATGGCAAGCAAGCATCGTGCCAATTTTTATTTGTTCTAAAAAACTTAAGCTTTAAAAGCGACTTTTATTCGTTATTTAAGTGTAAACCGACTACCAGGAAGTTGCTGCACTCTACCTTGAATCTCTAATTTGAGTAGCATAGCATTGATTTCTGACAACGATAAAGTAGTAGCATGGAGCAGTTCATCCACAAGTGAGGCACCATTTTCCATGGCATCGACTACCATCTGCTCGACGGGGCCAAGCGGCGGACGAAGAGCTGCTTCATCGCCTTGAACGCCCTCCTGTAGCGGTAGCACTGAGATATCATCAAGAATGTCGTTACCACTGGTAACTAGTGCTGCTCCCTCACGAATCAGGGCGTGGCAGCCTGCCGAGCTTGGTCGATCGATTTGCCCTGGTACTGCATAAATCGGCTTACCCATTTCGCCGGCAAGATTCGCGGTGATGAGTGCACCAGACCACTCGGGACACTCGACAACAACAACTGCTTGCGACCAAGCTGCGACAATACGATTTCGCATCGGAAAGGTTTTTTTACTCGGTGGCATATTGAGCGGGAACTCGGAAACGATAGCACCATTTCCAGATGCAATTTTTTCGGCTAAAGCCATATTTTCTGGAGGATAAACTTGCCCAAGGCCCGAGCCGATCACAGCAATCGTGCGCCCCTTCGCAGCCACGGCACCCTCGTGTGCGTGAGTATCGATACCACGCGCTAGGCCAGATACTACTGTCATGCCGCTACTTGCCAGCTGGAATGCGAACTGCCGTGCAGTCTGGGTGCCGTAGTGAGTGGTTTTGCGGGAACCAACGATCGCGATGGCATGGCGGTCCACATCCTTAAGCTCACCCCATACATATAGCAGTAATGGTGGATCGTAGCTCTGGCGCAACGCTTCTGGATAATCCGCATCGTCCTGAGTCACAATTTTGAGTCCCCTCTCCTCCACCTCACGTAGCTCGGTTGTGAGATCAATGCGCTCCTCCCAGCTGCGAATAATTTCTGCTGTTTCAGGCCCGATGCCACGCACACCACTGATCTCATGCACCGCAGCAGATAAAATTGCCTCCGCGCTGCCAAATGAATCCATTAACCGCCGCACCCGGACAGGCCCGATTTTAGGCAGCATATTCAAAGCAATCAGGGCATCACGAGAGGTCATGCGAACAGTATGCGCATCAGGCTATATATTCCAACTACCAAATACACTCGCTAACAAAAAACCTCTCCACGGTAAGTGGAGAGGTTTAGGAATAAAGTTAGATCTTTGTTACCAGTAAGAAACAAGAGCGAAGCTACTTGAGCTTGGGCTTGCCTGCACGCCGGACAGAGCCAAAACGCTTCTGGAACTTATCAATACGACCCGCGGTGTCCACAAACTGCTTAGTGCCTGTGAAAAATGGGTGCGAATCGGATGTCACTCCTGAGGAGATGATGTAGTGATCAACTCCATCGATTTGCTCGACTTTGTTGGACTTTGCCGTGGAACGGGTGATGAATCGGGTGCCCGTGGTCATGTCTTGAAACGCGACTGGGTTGTACTCGGGATGAATTTCTGCTTTCATAATTGGTTTGGTTTACCTCCACGTTACCGACGCGGCGGGGCGGGGAAAATGCAGTATTTTGAGGATGTGTCAAGTCGTTACCTCATATGCTTAGGAAAAATATACCTAGCAACAACTATCAACATCACAACAATCTTCGGCCTCTTTGGTGACGTCATAACGCTCACCTTTAGTCTCCTTAGGATGGCGTATGCGGGTGCCATCACAATCAGCGAAAGTTTCTGCCTGCTCAAGCGGGATATTTTCCAATGGATCAAGGAATTGGAATGAGTTGCCATATGGCTCATTTTGGAAAATCTGATACGTTTTATCGCACACCGCGTAGCGCTTGCCGCGCTCCATGGCATGTCCATCATCGTCCACAACACTCTTGAAAGGTCCTCGGTAAATGACTGCCTGGTTACGCTCAAGACAACTACCCTGTTTGCCTTTCCAGGCGCGCACAGTAACCGAACGAAACTCAATCCCCTCAACCGTCTTCCACGGCTTTGATTCGAATTTTACAAACTCAATTCCGTAAAACCCAGCATCCTCAAACGCACGAGCAAATCCATCCTCAGTAAGAGCACCAGAAATACATCCACTCCATAAGTGGTCATCTTTTTGTAAATGCTCAGGCACTGGCTCGTCAGCGACAATATCTGAAATCACGGCTCGCCCACCCTTTTTAAGTACTCGAAAAATCTCTGCAAATAGCTGGGGTTTGAGCTGGGGCTCAACCAGATTCAGCACACAATTAGACACTACCACATCTATACTGTTATCAGGAATCATCGTCTGATCTCTACGCAACTTCTCTGCAACCGCCTCCATTTCCAGCCACGCATTCGCGTCTGAAACTGGCGAGGATTTAAGCTCATCTTCTAACAAATCAAGATCAAGCGCAAGATCTTGAATACGCCCTTTACGAAACTCACAATTGGAAAAACCTATTTTTTCGGCCACCATTGGCGCGTTCCGTTCAGCCACTTCAAGCATTGCGTCGGTCATGTCTACGCCGATCACTTTCCCCTCAGGTCCAACAATCTGACTGGCGATGAAACATATTTTGCCCGTTCCACTACCCAGATCTAACACGGCATCCCCAGACTCGACCCACTGAGAAGGATCACCACAACCGTAGTCTTTTGCGATAACCTCTGCAGGAATAATCTTGAGAAATTCTGGGTTGTAATCGACTGGGCAGCAGAGCGCCTGCTCTTGCGCTTCAGCAGCATCAGCATAGCGATTCTTAACTGCAAATTCAGTTTTCATAGTTAGATAGAGAGTGGGAAATTATTTTTATTCATCAGCTTCAAAATCACTCGAGCAACTCACGTATCGCACTGACCGGCACACAGTTTCGTATGACCATCTGAAACGGTCCTTGTTTATCTGTCTTCTTTTTTGAAGGATAGTATATAGTTTGCGTACTTGACACCATACCCACCAAATTCCCATTAGAGTTCATTACCGGACCGCCACTGGAGCCACGTGCAAATTCAGCTGTCACTGCCATGATAGTTGCCCCAGCTCGACCGGAGCCTCGCCTTTTATAGTATCGTGATACTTTTCCTGATGTGTAGGTATAGAACCGCGAATCAGGGTGGGCGATAATGTGCAGATCAGATCCAACAGCCGCATCCGGACCCAGTGTAATGGGCTTGTATTTGCCCTCTCCAACTCGGAAAATAGCCACGTCGCTCCGTTTACTCGCGGCAAGGATCTCTGTCACGGGCGCAAACTTACCATCACGTGTCATTACCCCAAAACCCGCTACTTCTTTACCGGCAAATACGTGATAATTTGTCACCATGACACCATCCGCTGTCAGGACCCACCCAGTAGCAGCCCCCGAGCTATGCCATTCAGTACAACGATCACATTTGTACACAGATGCCACAGCTACCACACTATCGGCTCGGCTTTCATAGATATTTTCCAGCGGTGAAGTCTGCACACTTGGCAATTCAAGTTTTACCTTATTCCGTTTTAACTGCTCGACGAGGCTTGCCCATTCGAGCGTCATTTTTTTCTCCACCAAACTACCCACATTTACGGGCACCTGCTTGAGGATTTTTTGATCATCTATAACGTTTATAGAGGTACCTCCCAGCACATATCCAACCAATGGCAGACATGCTGATATGGAAGCGATCAAACATTTCATGTCGACTGATCTACCGCGCCATTTGGTTAGTGTAAAGAATCATCCAGAGATTAACTCTGTGTCAAGGCACGCATTAAGTAGTCAGATGGATGAAAATCCTTGATAATAGTCTCATTTTGATCACCCCTCTTCATTCTTACCTCGCTGATGTTAAAGTTTGGCGTTTTGTGAGGTGCAAAAAGAATATCGTCATGAGTACTATTTTCGTGCTGTTTGAACATAGTGGGTATGATATCTCCGCCCAAATGATCATCACGACCTGTAGCAAGGTGGCAGGTTCCCAGAACCTTCTCATCCTGAATATCTGAACCTGATACTGGAAGTACCTGTGTGCCAAATCCAAGTTCCCCAAGCGTTCCAGTCATGGGATCATCAGCTAAGCGCTGGTTGTGCGCATCAATAGTAGCCTGGTCTCCTTGAATTAAAGTAGAACTTACTATCTTTCTGTCGATTACTTCGAGCACGCCTAGGGTACCGTCTTCGTATTTCATCGGGAAATGCCCACGGGCATCGGTTGGGACAAAATACACTTCACCTGCAGGTAAGTTTGCTACGTCGGGAGACGTCCCTTTGCATAGCCCATGGCTTTTCTGTGCGTCTTGTCCGTTAAGCCCCAGCCATGCAGTAAGCACGCGTCCGTCTTCCAGAGCAAAATCAATTTCGATAGAACCTGCACCCGTCATTGCTAAGCGAACTTTTTCTGCATCAGCAGAAACTTCATCATAATTGACCGATAATCCAGATCTGAGAATCACATCATTCACCCCATGCATAGTGGCACCTCGAAATCCAAACTCTTTGCATTTTGCAGTTAGCGGTGCTGTTGCACTCCAGTCAGTGATACAGAGGATAATATCATAATTAGAATAAATATCACGATCGAGTGATAGCTCATTTCCATCCACATCCCAACATGGATCCTGCATATCTAGGTTGGAGCCATTGGTGCAGTGGTAGGCAAACATCTCACCTCCCGTCATACCCAACTGATTCATTACCCCTGCATGCAAAGCCTTGTAAAAATGTTCATGCGCATTTTTTTGTACTGCAAAACCATCCTCCTCCAGATAAGCAAATCCCTTCATCATCGATGCAGGATCATCAAAATCTAATAAAATACATACGCGACATCCCTGAGTAGGCTCAAATACTGTATCCAGCAAACGAGCCAAATCAAATGCCTCATATTCACGCTTACTGGGGTCACGAATAACTTCTTCAGTCAGGTAATTTTCCAATAACATGCGGCTATTATAAGTCCTAATGACCTTCTCACAAGTGGAAGTTTATTAAGATTAATAATCTCTGCGAGGCAACGGCACATATTAACCACTTGCCATAACCTAAAAATATCTTATATCCTAGGCGTATCGTTATTCCGTGGCAACTCCATACCGCGGCGGCGCTGAAGAAAACCTCATCAATAATAGAAATCTCCCGACATGAAAATAGCCATCATCTGCATCACCATATCACTTATTCTGCCTCTTGCTTTGGACGCGAAAATGAAAGCGCTCATCATTGATGGTCAGAACAACCATGCCGTGTGGCCAAAATCTACCATCATGATGAAACAATACCTGGAAGATACAGGCCTGTTTGAGGTGAAAGTCATCCGTTGTAAGTTCACATGGAAAGGTGAGCGCGAAAAAGATTTCCTGCCATTGGCAAAAGCCGGCGAGACTGAGAACCTCAAAAAACCCAAAGCCGATCCCAATTTTAATCCTCAGTTCTCCGATTATAATGTCGTCATTTCCAATTTCGGTTGGGGTGCCTCCACTTGGCCAGAAGCCACTCAAAGGGCATTCGAAAAATACATGAAAGACGGCGGCGGCTTCGTTTCCGTCCACGCTGCAGATAACTCATTCGGAAAATGGGCTGAGTACAACAAAATGATTGGTATTGGCGGCTGGGATGGGCGCACAGAAAAAGATGGCCCATATGTTTATTACAATAACGAGGGAAAGCTTATCCGTGACACTTCAGCCGGCAAAGCAGGCTCCCATGGCCCCCAGCATGAAATCCCCATCACCGTGCGCGTTGCCGATCACCCAATCACCAAGGGCATGCCAAAAAACTGGCTGACCTCCAAGGATGAGTGCTACGCCAAACTCCGTGGCCCCGCGCAGAATATGACCGTTCTCGCCACCGGCAAAGATGCAACACCCAAAGCCCCAACGGATCGCCACGAGCCCATCCTCATGGTTCTTGATTACCACAAGGGCCGCGTCTTCCACACCACACTCGGCCACGACGACTATTCCTTTGAGGGTGTCGGATTTATCGTTTCGTTCACCCGAGGTGTCGAGTGGGCTGCCAGCGGCAAAGTCACTACCCCGATCCCGGCAGACTTTCCTACCGCAGAGAAAAGCGTGCGTCGTACGTTTAAGTTGAAAAATGCTGCCGCTACCAAATAGCTGAACCTAAGGTAAAACACCCCTCAACCTGCAGATGTAATGGTTGAGGGATTTTTTTAAAGAAATACTCCCGGCGAGAATCGAACTCACATCTAAGGTTTAGGAAACCCTTGTTCTATCCGTTGAACTACGGGAGCGCGGGGAAATCATTGGCTGATTGGGCAGGCAAGGTCAAGTCAGCTTAACTGCACGAGATGGAAAAAAGCACTCAGTATGAGGTGATGCTCTGCTGAGTGCATATTTGTATGTCTGCCAGCTCAAATCTCGCATATTGGCAATTCTCGGCCATAGGCGCCTATCGTCGCGGCTGATAATTCCCTTTTTAAAGTCAATGTTTACCCTTCCCAAGCACCGACCACACCCCTTAGTATCTCTCTTCATCAGCTTTGGCACTCCCCCCAATTCTTAACTACATAAACAAAATATGAATACCGCAATTGAAGTCACCCTATTTATAATCGCCGTCATTGGCGTTATTGCCCTCGGTATATGGAAATCCAAAGACGGCGAAGATGATGGTAGCGAAAAAGGAGCATCAAACTATTTCCTCGCGGGTCGCGGATTGACGTGGTGGCTAGTCGGGTTCTCACTAATTGCAGCTAACATTTCCACCGAACAATTTGTCGGCATGTCAGGCCAATCGGCCGATTGGCTGGGTATGGCTATTGCATCATACGAGTGGATGGCTGCGGTGACTCTTGTTGGTGTTGCTTTCTGGTTCCTTCCCAAATTCCTCAAGGCTGGGATCTACACTATCCCCGAATTTCTCCAATACCGGTTCGATGGCACAGCTCGCATGGTTATGGCTTTGTTTACCATTGTAACACTCGTCTTTGTGACTACCGCATCGGTCATTTATTCGGGGGCTAAGTTTGTTTCCGAATACTATCAAGATGTTCCCTTCATCAATAACCTGACGACGATGTGCTGGGGTATTGCGATTCTGGCTGCCGTCTATGTCTTCATTGGTGGTCTTAAAGCATGTGCATGGACAGATCTTATCTGGGGTGCCGCCCTCATTCTTGGTGGAGCCATCGTTATGTGGTTCGCTTTCCAGACACTTGAAAACACACCACCTGAGGAGTTAATCAAAACCAAAGTAGAAAACTCAGAGGCCACCATTGCGGATCTTGAACAAGCAGGAGCATATGAGCGGCTTGTATTGCTCAATGACGGTAAAGATGGAGAAGCGGTTG
>JABHEX010000041.1 GCA_018676385.1 Akkermansiaceae bacterium | reverse complement strand
TCCAGGAACAACCAGCGCTGCAGGAGAAAAAGCAAACTTCTTAAAAGAAATCATCCTCGGCAGCACCACGGTCGACGAAATCACTCCCGCCTTCGCCTATGAGCTGCTATCTCACATGAAAGGTGGCACATCTATTGACGTCCTGATCGACCTCGCCCTAGGTGACAATACCGACATTTCACAAGAAGCCGCTAAAATCCTCAAAACTCAGGTCTTTCTCTACGATGCCGACATGCAACGACTCGGAGACGCCTTCAAAGCGGGAAACTCGATCGCCAAAGAGCTGCTAGAAAGCTACGCCGCAGCTGAATTCTTCACCAAACTTCCCGACGTTCAGGAGGAAATTAAGATAGTTACCTTCATCGCCGGCACAGGAGATATTTCCACTGATCTTCTCTCTCCCGGCAACCAAGCCCACTCTCGCGCTGACCGCGAACTCCATGGCCAATGCCTCATCAGCCCAGAAGCTCAGCAGGAAATCAAGGCCCTCCAATCACTCCATCCCGATAAAAGCGTTATGCTCATCGCGGAAAAAGGCACTATGGGTGTGGGATCATCCCGCATGTCCGGGGTCAACAACGTCGCCCTCTGGACCGGTCGCCAAGCCAGCCCTTACGTGCCCTTCGTAAACATCGCCCCCATCGTCGCGGGAACCAATGGCATCTCCCCTATTTTCCTCACCACTGTCGACGTAACCGGCGGCATAGGTCTCGATCTAAAAAATTGGACCAAAAAGAAAGACGCCAAGGGCAACACCGTGCTCGACGAAAATGGCGATGCCGTTCTTGAGCAAACTTACTCCGTCGAAACAGGCACCATCCTCACCATCAATTCCAAAGAGAAAAAACTCTACCAAGGCGACATCGAACTCAAAGACGTCTCGAAGGCCTTCACCCCGCAAAAGATGGAATTCATGAAAGCTGGCGGCTCCTACGCCGTCGTTTTCGGAAAAAAACTTCAAACCTTTGCTGCCGAAACTCTCGGTATCGAAGCGCCCGTCGTCTATGCCCAGCCCAAGGAAATTTCCCACGAAGGACAAGGCCTAACAGCAGTTGAGAAAATCTTTAACAAAAATGCTGTAGGCACCACTCCCGGCATCACTCTACACGCTGGCTCAGATGTCCGCGCTCAGGTCAACATCGTAGGCTCTCAAGATACTACCGGACTCATGACCATGCAGGAACTAGAAGCCATGGCGGCCACCGTCATATCTCCCATAGTCGATGGAGCATACCAGTCTGGTTGCCACACTGCTTCCGTCTGGGATAAAAAGGCTCAGACTAATACTCCGAAGCTCATGAAATTCATGAACGACTTCGGCCTTATTACCGGCCGTGATCCTAAGGGCAAGTATCACCCGATGACCGACGTCATCCACAAGGTTCTCAACGATCTGACTGTAGACGATTGGTCTATCATTATCGGCGGCGACTCCCACACCCGAATGTCAAAAGGTGTTGCCTTTGGCGCCGACTCAGGAACCGTCGCTCTCGCCCTCGCTACGGGTGAGGCCAGCATGCCCATTCCAGAATCCGTTAAAGTCACCTTCAAAGGTGAACTCAAAGCTCATATGGATTTCCGTGATGTCGTTCACTCCACCCAAGCTCAGATGCTCGATCAATTTGGCGGCGACAACGTCTTCCAAGGACGTGTCATCGAGGTCCATATCGGAACCCTACCTGCCGACCAGGCATTCACCTTCACCGACTGGACGGCTGAAATGAAGGCCAAGGCATCGATCTGTATCTCTCAAGATGAAACTCTAATCGAATCTCTCGAGATCGCAAAAAGCCGTATCCAGGTCATGATCGACAAGGGCATGGACAACACACCGCAAGTTCTCCAAGGCCTAATCGATATCGCAAACAAGCGCATTGCTGAAATCCGCTCGGGTGACAAACCAGCACTGACACCAGACATCGATGCCAAGTACCACGCCGAGGTCGTTGTTGATCTCGACATCATCAATGAGCCTATGATCGCTGACCCAGACGTCAACAACGACGACGTCTCCAAGCGATACACCCACGACGTCATCCGCGCCCTCTCATATTATGAAGGAGAAAAAATCGTCGATCTCGGTTTCGTTGGCTCCTGTATGGTTCACAAAGGCGACCTCAAAATAGTTTCCAAAATGCTTAAAAATCTGGAAGCACAACAAGGTGAAGTCACCTTTAAAGCTCCGCTCGTTGTCACCGCTCCTACCTACAATATCATCGATGAACTCAAGATTGAAGGCGACTGGGACATGCTGCAAAAATACTCTGGTTTCGAATTCAACGATGACGCTCCTAAGAATAATGCACGAACTGAATACGAAAACATGATGTATCTCGAACGCCCAGGCTGTAACCTTTGTATGGGCAATCAGGAGAAAGCCGAAAAAGGTGATACTGTTATGGCTACCTCCACGCGTCTATTTCAGGGCCGAGTCGTTGAGGACTCAAAGCGTAAAAAGGGAGAATCACTGCTTTCTTCTACACCCGTCGTCGTTCTCTCCGCCATCCTCGGCAGAACCCCTAGCCTCGACGAATACAAAGCCGCTGTCCAAGGCATCGATCTCACCAAATTCGCCCCACCTCGCGAGCAACTCGTTGCTCTCAATTAAGCCACCGGCGTCAGTTACCACCTCGGCCCAGGCGTAAGCAGGGACACAACCTACCCCAGCCATCACTCTAAACGCAGATATTGGCGAAGGCATAGGGACCGACAAGGCGTTGGTTCCATATCTCGACTGGTGTAATATTGCCTGCGGAGCACATGCGTCTGATCCAGAGCATATGCAGGAAACCTATGAGCTAGTGCAGCAGTATGGTGTTCGGGTTGGTGCCCACCCTGGATATGCGGATCAGGAGAATTTTGGTCGAATTTCAGTAGCGATGCCGAGCGATCAGATCACCGAGCTAGTAAGCAGCCAGGTAAAACTGCTGCAATCGATGGCTAAGGTCAATTACATCAAACCACACGGAGCCCTCTACAATGACATGATGAGCGATCTGGAGGTATTCAACGCCATCCTAACAGCCGCCAAACGATATCAACTCCCGCTGATGCTTCTTGCTGGAGATTTCCCAGATCATCATGCACTGGCTCAACAACTCGATATAGCGCTATATCATGAGGCATTCGCCGACCGTACCTACACTCCGGAAGGGCAATTACTTCCGCGCAGCGAATCCGGTGCTGTTCATCAAGATGTCGATCTCATCGTGAAACAGGTTCAGCTTTTTCTGAAAAACCCACCGTACCGAATCGATACTCTCTGCCTGCATGGTGATCAACCAGTTTCTATCGAAGCGGCTCCACAGATTAGGCAGCTTATTGATTGTTAGAATCATGACATATCCTCGTATCCGCCACCTGTCAGAAAACTCACTCATCATGGACATGAGCGAGAAGCTGGATGCAGAGCTTTGTCCACAAATCGCCGCGCTTGCAGAGGCAGCACGCAATGAACTAACAGGTGTCATCGAATCCGTGCCGTGCGCTACGTTAGTCTACATCGAATTCAATCCTCTGGAAGTCGATCCCACGGTCATTAGCGAGCGCTTACACGCCATGTTCTCAAATATCAGCGGCCACGCACTGAATGTGGAAACGGTCACACTTCCCTGCTACTACAGCCCTGATGTCGCACCGGATTTATTAGCTCTAGCCGAGCAAAAAAAGATGACTTTCAATGAGCTGATATCGATCCACAGCGGCACAACATACACCGTCTGCAGTATCGGGTTCGCTCCGGGTTTCGCATATCTAGGCGGACTCGATCCACGTATCTGCGCAGACCGACACAGCACCCCTCGACAGTCGGTGGCATCCGGCAGCGTTGGTATTGCTGGAGCCCAAACTGCTGTCTATCCACGTGAATCCCCAGGCGGATGGCAGATCATTGGCAACTGCCCGCTACCCCTGTTTGATATCCAGTCCGATC
>JABHEX010000380.1 GCA_018676385.1 Akkermansiaceae bacterium | reverse complement strand
CTCGTCCAACGAAAATTGATATTAAAATAGACGGCAGAAACATAAGCACTTCCCCTATCAACATCGCCTCGCACTCTATCCTGATCCCATTGAATTGGAAAGACACATACGGGCTCACTGCTGAAAAGCCAATCAACATCCGGATTGAGGCGACAAAAGACCAAGCGCCCTCAACATATATTCAGGGTATCGACAAACAACATATCATGCTTGCCGAAGAGACTCTCAGTTTCGAGATTCTCGCGGAGGACGACTTCGGCCTGAAAGCATGCGGCATCTCATGGCAAGGAGAGCTTACCAACCCAACAAGTGGTGAGCCCGCCAAGGGTGAGGCCACCATCCAACAAGGTAGCCCGAATCAAGCCACCTTTAACCTCCCATGGAAGTTCTGCCCAGATAATCATAACATCACTCCTCAGAAAGTCCTTCTTTCATCATGGACAGAGGATTACTACCCAGGACGTGGTAGAGTTTATTCCGAACCAATCACTCTCTACATTCTCACTCGCGACGAACACGCCCAAGTATTAAAAAATGAGTTTGACCGTGTGATTGGCGAACTCGAAGATATCGCACGCAAAGAGCAGAATCTTAATGATGAAAATCAGCGGCTTGAAATGAAAGATGCCAAAGACCTTCAAAAAGACGAGAATAGAAAAAAACTCCAAGATCAGCAGGATCGTGAAAGAGAAAATAAGGAGGGCATGAAAAACCTCACCAAAAAAATGGAGAAGGTTTTCAAAGATTCCGTCCGCAATGGAGAAATAGACAAAGATATTCTCAAAAAAATGTCAGAGGCCCTTGATTCCATGAAAGAGCTATCTGAGCAGGATTTACCCAAAGTTGAGAAAAAACTTCAGGACGCACAAAGTCAGCGAAACACACCCGAGAAATCAAAAAATGATCTCAAAGAGGCTATCGAAGAGCAAAAAAAGGCAATAGAAAAGATGAAGCAAGCTCTCAAGAAAGCCAATGAAGCTAACCAAAATTTTGAGGCGGGCACTTTCATCAATCGCTTAAAACGAGCCGCTAGCGAAGAAGACGGTATTGCATCAAGCATACTCGGTATAATCAACCAAGTAATCGGGCATCAATTTCAAGACCTCGACCCCGTTGAAAAACGCGCCATCAAGGAGGCCCAAAATCAGCAACAGAAAACTGCTGCTGACGTGCGATGGATCCAAGAGGATCTATTCCACTACCACGCCCGCACAAGTAAAGAGGTGCATAAAAAACTTGTCGATTCAATGCGGAGTTCAAGGATTGATGAAGCCATGGAATTGTTATCAGCCAATGTTTCTAGAAACATCTCTTACACGTCTATTTACCAATCTAAAATGTGGGCTAAGCAACTGAGGGCTTGGGCAAAACTACTCAAAGGCGACAAGAATCAAGGCGGTGGTGGCGGTGGTGGCGGCGGCGGCGGCGGCGGTGGCGGTAACCAAGAAGATCAGGACTTCGAATTCATGCTTAAAGTTATGCGTATGATTCAGGCTGAACAGGGCATTCGTTCACGCACACGTGCACTTGAAGACTTCAAAAGAACCATAACACCGAGGGCCACGACTCCTAGCCCATGAGCCAAACCAAACCTACAATCTACCATTAACCAACAACCTAACAACGACATGACGAAATTATTTTTTTACCTCCTTTGTGCTGTTCTTCCAGTTCATCATTCTTTTGGAGAGCCTGACACACCTAAGTCTGCACCCCCAGCAACAGCTCAGAGTATTGCCGATAAACTCAAAACGCATGATTTAGGAGCTAAGAAATTAGGAGCCGAACAAGACGATCTTTCAGCGGACGTGCAGGACCTCTACGAAGAGCAAACCGATGTCGAAGTTAAAAAATTACTCAGGCAAGTGGAGGAAATCATGGCTGATGCTACCGACCGACTTGAAACATCTAAGACAGACGGTGCGACGATCGCAATTCAAACCGAAGTCATCGAGAAGATTTTTGAAGCTGCTAAGAAGAAAGAGCAACAAGGTGGTGGTGGATGAAAAAATAGCCAGAAAAGCATGGGTTCCATGCTTCAAATGATGCAGCGCATGATGGACGGCGGTAAGGATGCTGGAGAAGGCAAAGGCAAAGGCGAAAGTGAAGCTGAAGGCAAAGGCAAGGGCTCTGGTGCTGGAGGCGGCAATGGAGACGGTAACGGCGGCAATGGCGGCGAGACAGGCGATCCCGATAACACGGCGGCAAATAGCGAAAGACGTGTCCCGAAAAACTCTGGTGCGACTGGGTCGTCATTACCTCGCGAATTCCACAAAGCCATGGACGCCTACAACAAGGGTGCCTCTGAAAAAAACAAATCCAAGTAGTCAAATCAAATAGCAACAACGCAGCCAAGACAGTACCCATATGAGACCATACCTATACCAATCGCCTATTCTCATCGCCATTATAGGTCTTTGCTTGCAATCGACAGTCTTGTCTCAGGCGTTGCCGCGCAGAGGAAGCAATCTTATTCCAACACAGGTGGAAAAGCTTTACACTAAAGGGTTACGCTATCTAACAAATACCCAAGACAATGATGGCGGCTGGGGTGGAGGCAGTGGCGCTCGGCCAGGCGTGGTTGGTCTGTGCGTGCTTGCTTTTTTAGCCTATGGCGAAGACCCTAATCACGGGCCACAATCAACTAAAATACGCAAAGCCATCGGTTATTTGATCGCTAAGCAAAACGCGGAAGGCTACTTGGGTCCGCAAATGTACGACCACGGGTTTGCCACTCTTGCACTGGCTGAGTGTTACGGCATGATAGATGATAAACGTATCGCACCAGCCCTCAAAAAGGCCGTAGCGCTTATTGTTAAAGCACAAAAAAACAATTCTCGTGGTGCATGGCGATACTCTCCCGAAACTACAAACGCGGACACGACTGTATCCGGATGCCAAATCGTTGCTTTGCTTGCCGCGCGTAACGCTGGTATTCCAGTTGACGACAAAGTTATTGATAAAGGTCTCGCATACATGAAGAGTTGCCGGAGTGTATCAGGCGGCTATGGATATACCAGCAAGAGCAGTGGCCGAGTAACCCTAACGGCTATTGGCTCGCTATGTTACGCTTTGGCAAAACGTAAGGACGAGAAAGGATATGATAAATCTACCGAATTTCTCAAAAAAAACATCCGCTCTCAAGACGGCACTTATCCCTTTTATTTCCGATATTATATGTCCCAAGCGCTTTTTCAGGCTAATGAAGAACTTTGGCAGTCATGGAATAAAGAAAATATTCGTATATTGTCAGCCAGTCAACTTTCAGACGGTTCGTGGGCGGGCAACCATGGTAATGCATACAGCACTGCTGGCGCACTACTCTCACTTGCATTAAATTATCGCTTCCTCCCCATCTACGAAAAATGAAACAACGCATCACTCTGGGAATTTCCCTTGCCTTGTGTCTCACAACTACAGCCGAAGCCGATAATAAATCATACGGGCTTGATTTGCTGAGATTTAGCGAAAAAGCAAACAGCGATAGTCTTCACGGACAATTCATCGCCTTTGATAATAGCGGCAATATAGTATTTAAAAGTTGGCAGGCTAAGGAGACCACTACTTTTTCCACGAAAAAACTTCACCGCATCACTCTTAATAAGGGCAAAGCAGCACAGGCACTCCAGCCAAATTCAGCAATCTCACTAATCAATGGAGACATCATTCCTGGTATGATTACTCATGCTGATGACAAGGGCGTGACTCTCGAAACACAACACCTTGGCGAACTCACTTTTGCGAGAAATATCATTACGAAAATATCCCCCACCCCTCACGGAGGTAAACTCATTTACTATGGCCCGATGAACGATGACGGCTGGAAAATTATCAGCCCTCCAAAAAAGAAGGTCGAAGAGAAGGAAGCCGATGCCGAGCAGGCAAAAAAGGAAGCTGAGAAAGAAAATGATGAAGATAAACTGACTAACTGGAAATTCATTGCAGGCTCATGGTATGCAGGCACATCGAAAGAACGCTACTTGGTAAGGAAGGACGTCCTGCCAGATACCTGCAAAGTGAAATTCAAAATCGGCTGGCGTGGCTCGCTCTATTGTAACATCGGTATTCACTCCGACCTAGATCCTCCAGAATACAAGGGCAAAGAGAGCATTAAAAGTAACATGGCAAGCACACTCGGCAGAAGTTATGTTGTCAGTTTGTCATCACATAGCGCCTCACTCTACTCATGTCTTTTTGATGAAGAAGGCAAGCCGTCAGCAGCCCGAAGTGAAAACACCCATATTAGTACGAATCTATCAAGAAAAGAGGAAGCCGAGATCGAGCTTCGAATTGATCGACCCAACAAAACCCTCATGCTTTATATAGAT
Source organism: Akkermansiaceae bacterium (assembly GCA_018676385.1). Lineage (GTDB taxonomy): Bacteria > Verrucomicrobiota > Verrucomicrobiia > Verrucomicrobiales > Akkermansiaceae > Oceaniferula. The sequence goes on along the minus strand of JABHEX010000380.1, from coordinate 8,119 downwards.
GGTAGCTTCAAAACCAAATGGAACCTTGGAGAAAAATATATAGCTCCTGGCAGAGCAATCGCTTTCAAGAATCTCCGCTACAACAATTCGCAAATGCGTGTCAGCGATATACTGATCACGAGATGGAATGGCATGCGTGATAGTGCACAGAGCATGCAAAGTGATGAGCATGATGTCATCCTTCTTACCAATGGCGTGGATCGTTTTTCCGGCACATTTAAGCAGATAAAAGACGATAAGATCTACTTTCGTGGCACATTTGACAATGAGTTGGTCATACCCAAAGCATCTGTGCAAGAAATCCACCTAGCAGCAAACAAGTTACGGAAGGTTTCGGATGACAAGGAAGGCAACTTTGCCCACTTCTATACACGGCCTTACGGCAGAATATCGGGCATTCCTAAAGCCGATGCAAACGGCACAACAAAAATTCAATCTGACATTGTTTCTGAAGTTAGCCTTAAAATGAAATTTGTCGGGATCGTTGATTTTTCCGAACAAAACAACCTACTAGATTTCTGGGATGATAATTTCTAAATATTTCACACTCCTTACGTTAGCCTTACTTTCCGTTTTTTGGAGCCAAACTTTTGGCGCAACATCTGTCGTCCTAAAAAGCGGTGATACTTTATCGGGTGAAATCAGTTCGTTCAAAGAAAACTCTATTATCTTAACCTCTCCAGTTGCTCATGAACCTCTGTGCATAGATATTGCAGCTATAGAACTTATACTATTTGGCAAGCACACAAATACCATGGAACCGCACGGTGAGATGGTGACACTTACAAGTGGCTGTGTGCTTCCTTGCAATGTGATATCACTTGATGCTAAGCAATTGAAAATAGTTACATCCTATGGAGGTGAGTTCAATATCGATCGAACATTTATCAGCATGATCCAATTTGGTGTTGATAACCAAGAAATCATCTATACTGGCAATGACCTACTCGATAGTTGGACTATGGAGGGTAAATGGTCCAAACCAGATCCTACTACTATCCAGAGTGAAGGTGATGGAAGTCTATCTCGCAAACTGGAACTACCTGAGAATTTACTCATCACTTACTCGATTAGCTGGAATTCTACGCCCAACTTCGTATTTAAATTTTGTGGCGAAAATGGTTCTGCTAAAACTATGCAAAATTGCTATGAATACACATTTAATAGAGCAGGAATGCAAATAAGGCGATATCAGAGTAATATCAAAAACCCCGCTCCATTAGCCCTGATTGACCTCAAGCCAAGTAAATTCGAAAGACGCAACATCAAGCTTGATTTTCATATCAACCGCAAAGAGGGCCTTATTACATTTTATGTAGATGATAAAAAAATAGGGACGTATCCAGACCAACTCGAAAAAAGTATTGGGAAATATATCATCTTTAGTAATCGTGCCCGCCAAAACCAGGTTACGATTAAGAATTTAACCGTTAAAGATCTCAACAACGGTGGTGCACTACGGTTTTATGAAACCTCAAAAAAGATTGTTTCGGATACATTTTTAGATAGTGACGGCAATATTCGTTCAGGTGAAATCTTCAAAATCAGCAGAGCAGAAAACAAAAAACGTACAATGTTGATGAAGGATAAATTCAACGCGACACCGCTCAGCGTTCCCGATCACCGAATCAGCTTACTGAGCTTCACTCAGACGGGTAACCCACCACATTTCCCAGAGTCTAATTTTGTCGCAGCTCTTTTACAAAATGGTCAAATCAAATTATCAAACCTTGAGTTGATAGACGGCCACCTAGAAGCCGTGCACCCTATACTGGGCAAGTGTAAGATCGACATCAAAGCCCTTCTTAGTTTAAATAAGCAAGCTGATGAAAAATCGTCAGGCAGGCAATAGCCTCTTTAAGTTCACAATCTCTACCTACTTTCCCACTTTTATGAACCGCAACAACAATTTTAAGTTTGCCAATGTCTTTGCCTTACTTCTCTTGGTCACATCAACCAGCTGTTTATTGCACGCACAGAACGATGTGAAGGCAGCGAGCAAAAAATCACCCGATGAGTTACAGGCTATGATGAAGCCCATGGCGCGATTGCATCTCACCAATGGAGACTCACTCAGCGGCATTCCAGAATCTATTGACGAGGTAGAGAACCTACTTTTTCACTCTGATAGCCTACGCCAGATCGCGAAGTTCCCAATCACTAAGGTTTTATCAATACACATGGATTCTTGGAAGGGCAGACCATCTGAGGAGATAATTACTCGTGTGGAACTCCAACCACGCTTTCGTGAGATCACCGGAGATACCCTCGTGGGGCGCCTCCACCAGCTCACGCCCGAGACTGTAATGCTAGACACATGGTATGGGGGAATCATCAGCTTAAAGCGGTCGATGGTTCAATCACTCGAGGTCATAAACAGCAGCCCAGGTAACTATCACGGGCCTCATAGACTGGCTGAATGGTCAACTCCCAAGGGAGGTGATTCATGGCTATTCCGTAACGGTAAGTTTATCTCGCAGAGCACTTCAAGTATCGGAAAAGACGTCAAGCTTCGTGAAAAGTCTCAGGTTAGCTTCACGGCCGAATGGCCGTCATCCATGCGCTTCAAGTTGCGGCTATACTCGAACGATGTAACCTCAGGGTCACCAGACGCCTATTACGAAATCAACATAAACCGATCTTATGCTTATTTGCAAACAAGGGGCCAAGTCGCCAATGGCGGTGGTCGCCTATTCGCCGGTGCAAGGTGGCGACAAATCAAAGTAAACACTGACAACAAACGAGCCAAGTTTGACTTTTTTACGGATCGTAAAGCTGGTATAATCAATCTATTTATCAATGGTAAACAAGTCTGCACACTTCAGTCAAAATCGCCTGATCCCAAAAACTTGGGTACAGGTATTGAATTCATAGCAGAGAATAAATATCCCGTAGAGATTTCAAATATCATTGTAACACCATGGAATGGAACACATCTTCCCACTGAAAAGGTTATGGAGATTGAATCTCCAGATCAAAAAACAGCAAATAAAGAGGCGCAACCTCATAAAATCATACTCAGTAACGGTGATGAAGTTCCCGGCTCTGTCGGTAAGGTCAAAGATGGTCATATCACTGTAAAGACCGAATTCACCCCAATCGATATCCCAATCAAACGGATCAAGTCTATCAGCCTTGGCAACATCCGAGAAGAACCCAAAAAATACCGGGGTGACATCCGTGCATGGCTACACGAAGGTGGATTCATTACTCTTCGTCTAGATTCCCTCAGAAATGGTAAAATTAACGGCCTAAATCAGGCAATGGGTGATGTCTCACTGGATTTATCCGCATTCAATCGAATAGATTTTTCGATCTACAATACCAAAGCCAACGAACTAAGAGACAAACTGAGATAGTATTGCATCCATCCGCTTTCTACAAAGATCAGCTCATGCTTTACAAAGCACGATTGCATTGGCAGCTGCATAATGTTCCGCATGTGTGAGGCTAATCTTTATCTGGGTGATATTATTAGCCTCAGCAAATATTTTACCATCACCTCTTAGTGATACTTCTGGCTCCCCACTGGAGCGCCGAGACACCTCGACGTCCAGCCATGCTAGCTGCTTCCCAATACCCGTTCCTAACGCTTTAGCAACAGCCTCCTTGGCGGCAAATCTAGCCGCGTAGTGTATAGCTGGACGTTTCTGTCTTTCACAATAATCCCGCTCCACGCGAGTGAATATCTTATTAGAAAAGCGGGTACCGAACTCCGTTAAGGATAAAGATATCCGCTCCACTTCAACGACGTCTATTCCTATACCAAAAATAATCATCCGTTATATTCGCTCATTGCCTGCCGCATTTCAGATACTGCTACCTCGAGCCCAACCCGAATAGATCTAGCAATCAGTGTGTGGCCTATATTCAACTCTGCTAAATGTGGCACGGTAAGTAGCTCAGGAAGGTTCTGCATATTGATTCCATGTCCCGCATTAACCTGCAAACCTAGGCTGTGACCCATAACAGCAGCCTCACAAAGCCGCGCGGTTTCGCTAACCCTGTCCCCATTGAAAGAATTTGCGAAACACCCGGTGTGGAGCTCAATCATTTCAGCCCCAATTTTTGCAGATGCCTGAACTTGGCTCTCATCAGGATCGATAAACATACTAACCTTAACACCGACTGATTGCAGTCTGTTCACGGTCGGTAGAAGTGATTGAAACAGCCCATCTACGTCCAATCCTCCTTCGGTAGTCACTTCCTCGCGCGTTTCTGGAACCAAGCACACAAAATCAGGCTTTAAACGCAACGCCATTTCTACCATTTCCTTGGTATTACCCATTTCAAAATTTAAAGGTAGCTCAATCTCATTTCTTATGGAAAAAGCATCGGCTTCTTGCATATGGCGCCTATCACCTCTGACATGAATAGTGATGGAATCAGCACCACCAGCAATGGCATCGCGCGCTGCCATGAGCGGGCTTGGTTCGGCATTGGGTGAATCAATGAGATCGGCATAGCGCGCCTGCCGAAGCGTAGCAACGTGATCTATGTTAACGCCAAGTAGAAGCATGCCTTTCAAATAGTTGAGATCACTTGCAGTGCCAACATCTTTTGTATTTAATTTCGTATTCTCAGTTGCTTTTAATTCGCGTCGATATTTAAATATCATCATGAAATTCACTCTCATCTTAACCTGCGTGTCTCTAAGTTTTAGCTACATGCCCATCATGGCTGATGAGCCAGAGACTTCTGCACCGAGGTCTGTGCCTGACGACCTTATCGATGACCCTCACGTGCGCGAGGAGCTAGGAGTGAATGAGTTTACGGCACCATCTATCAAGAAAATTTTTGATGATCTAAGCAATCTTGCACCTCTTCCAGCTGATGAACTGATTCACAAAATGCCTAAGCGTATGCCCCTACATCGCACCGATTTAGCACTAGAGCTGGGATTTCTCATTGCCGACGGATTTATGGCAGTTGAGGCAGGTCACATGAATAAGATCGAGGCACTCGCCAAAGAACTATCCCGCTACGGCCGCGCACTTGGCGCGGGAGAACGCGTTAATCGTCATGCAGCTAGCCTGCTGGAGAGCGCCCGCAAAAATAATATTGCGGCGCTTAAGAAAGAACTCACAGCCACGCAACGTGACGTTGAGACTGATCTTATCCACCTGCGTGACGTAGATCTCGCGCACCTGATATCCCTGGGCGGATGGATACGCGCTCTCGAAGTAGGCTCTCATGCCGTGAAAAAAAATTACTCGGGTGATCGCGCACGTATTCTCTACCGTGAGGACATTGCCGATTATTATGAAGGAATGATAGGCTCTCTTGACCCAAGAATCTCAATGCGGAAGGATATTGATACAATACGGAAAATAGTTGCTGGCTTGCGGCACATTATGACTCTCGGCGAGGATGGAAAACCATCAAAAGAAGGCGTCGAAAAAATCGCTGAGTCTGCTAGTGAAATGGCAAAACAGGCAATGATACGAATCAACTAGATCACCAATATTTCAGATAGTGAAAGTTGTCGCCATACCTGCATAAGGTATAACAGGACTAGGTGTCACAGTTTGTCCTCAGAAGGCTTGGTTATTAAGTTCGATACTCCCCCTTCCTCGCAGAGGATAGAGCTTTAATTGCTAATACTGCCGCATTAATCATGGGGCTGATTTTATCACTCTACGATTGGTTTAAATCTCACCTAATACCAGCCGCCCTACTCTAGCTTCAATGTTGCAACCAACCATGCCAAACGGTAATTATGTCTAAGACTTCGCCGAAGACAAATATTATCACAAAACCCACTTCGTCATTAAATTGCCAATAAACGCCCACACAAAGATGATGAGTAATCTTAACAGATCTGAATGTATACAAGGATACTGCGAAAAAGATGACGCTCAGCTTGACTTGCCTCCCCTGTTCAAGGCATACGAGTATGTATATTATGCTATGTGACTAAATTGTCACATTAGCTTTGTTACATAAAGGACACATCTCTGCAAATTCATACCTGTAATGACTATCTGGAATTCCCTACTCACTTTATTAAGTATTCTCGGCTCACTCGGTATTTTTCTCTACGGCATGAAAATAATGTCAGAGGGAATTCAGAAAGCCGCGGGAAATGGGCTGCGCCACGCATTGGCAACCATGACCCACAACAGACTCAGCTCTGTTTTCACCGGTTTTTTCACCACTTCCCTGGTTCAGTCATCATCAGCTACTACAGTACTTGTCGTGAGCTTTGCCAATGCTGGTCTTCTCACTTTAACAGCTTCCATCGGAGTTATTATGGGTGCAAATTTAGGTACCACAATCACCGCTTGGCTTATTGCTTGGATAGGTAAATTTAGTATTGCTAAAATAGCCCTGCCAATCATCGGTATCGGTTTACCGATGTTCTTTATCGGTAAAGAAAAAATCAAAGCCTACGGAGAGAGCCTCATCGGATTTGGTCTCCTTTTTACAGGCTTGTCATATCTCAAGAAATCAGTCCCTGACCTCAAAGGAGGCGTCAAGGAGAACGAAGCTTTGCAACAAAGTATCCAAGACATCATCGAGGTGCTCAACGGATTCGGATACGGCTCGATCGTTCTTTTTCTAATCGCGGGTATCATCCTTACATTAATCGTACAATCATCATCTGCAGCAATGGCAATTACGATAACGTGCGCATGGAATGGATGGTTTGGCGCCGATCCCTATGAGGCTTTCAAGATTTCTGCCGCGGTTGTACTTGGTGAAAATATTGGCACCACCGTTACAGCGTGGCTCGCATCAATAGGCACAAATGTGAATGCAAAACGTGCTGCACGCGCACACTTCGTATTCAATGTCATAGGAACTATCTGGGCATTAGTTTTATTCATCCCGATGACAACTATGATATGGGGCCTTACCGATCTTTTTCCTCAAGAGGTCGTGGAGGTTAAAATAGCTAATGCTGGTGATGGTGTTGGCAATCTTGCGATTGTTGCCTTCGCGGTTGCTCTATTCCACACCACATTCAACCTATTAAATATCCTCCTACTACTCTGGTTTGTGCCTCAAATTGCAAACATAGTGCGATCTTGGGTGAAAAATCCAAAGGAACAAGATAGTCAGCCACACCTGCGCTACATTTCTCAAAATCTAGTCGACCTCGGAGAGCTCAACATTGCTGAGGCCGAAAACGCGATTCGTAACATGTCTCAATTAGGCGTGGATATGATCAACGGTTTCATTGATGTGCTCGAGCATCCATCAGACGATATGTCAAAGCAGGTATCAGCATTGAAGAAAATTGAAGATGAGTCTGATCTCATGTTACAGGAAATTACAGAGTATCTTGTGCGTTGCTCATCAAAGGATATTGGACCTCAGAACGCTGCGAAAATTGCAGGTATGTTGCGCATCACTCAAGAGATTGAGGAATACATTGATTGCATCTACCGCCTGGTCAAACTCAACGAACGACGCTATAAGAAAGATCGTCAGTTCCCACCAGAACAGCAAGAGACCATCAGAGAGTATGCAGGCAATACCGCAAGGTTCATCGAGTTTGCGCACAAGCACCTACTCGCTGGCGTTTCAGATAGCGCTCTATCAAAAGCAGAAGCAATGGAGAATACTTCAGATGCAATGCGCAAAAAACTCAATAGAAGTGCAATGGAACGCATGGCTGATGATGGGGACGTGAAATTAGAAATGATCAATATCAATATTAATAATCACTTTGAGGCTATCTCCAACCATGCATTAAATATTGTCCAAACAGACCGAGTGCTTGGTGAAAGCTAACAATATGGGTTTTCATAACGGCTAAGTTTTTCTCGCTCACGCGTTATCTAGTCGGCCCGTGGTAACCTTCTCCGTATCAGTGCGTCATAAGCTTTAGCTCATCTAATACGTTTGCCTCTGACTGGCTTAATCATTATTTCATTGAGATTTTCACACAATCAAGAAACAGCGCCATGACGATGTGTGGTTACTGTCTACAAGCCTGTCCGATTACTTTAAATACTTCAGCTCTCTCAGATCTATAACGATTCCCCCCCATTTCGCTTGATATCTCCGGCTGTCTATGCGATTCCCCCGCCCGTATGGCCGATCAACGTTTCCAATCCTTACCCGGATTTCGAGATTTCACTCCCCGTGACTGCGCGATTCGCAACTACCT
>JABHEX010000379.1 GCA_018676385.1 Akkermansiaceae bacterium | reverse complement strand
CTGCCCTATCTTAATGCGCACGGCAAGTCGGTGAGTGTTATGCAGTCTAATAATTCATTCTCGGTAGGGGGATCAATCAGTGTAAATTGCCATGGATGGCAATATGACCGCCCGCCGATAGCTTCTACAGTCGAGTCCTTTCGTATTATGCTTGCTGACGGGAGCATTAAACATTGTAGCAGGAATCAGAACCAACAACTATTCTCTCTCGCGTTGGGGGGATACGGATTATTAGGAATCATTCTCGATGTAGAGCTTCGTATGGTGCCTAATGAGAGATACCGGCTAGAGCAACACATTGTGCCGGTCGATAAATCGCTGGGAACGTTCGATAACCAGATCAAAAACCAGCCTGGTTTGGAAATGGTCTATGCGCGTATGAACATCGTTCCTGATAACTTTCTTAACGAAGTTATTCTGAATGCATTCTATTGTTTGCCTCATGGTGAGAATGGTAACAAAAATGTAAATAAAGAGCTCGCTGAACCAAGCTTGATTGGGTTGCGCCGGGCTGTATTTCGTGGTTCTGCAGAGAGTGATTATGGTAAAAAATTGCGCTGGAATGCAGAAACCAAGCTTCAACCCAGTCTCATTAATAAAACTATCTCGCGCAATCAGCTAATGAATGAGAGTGTGGAGGTTTTCGAGAATCGCACAACTGACACTACTGATATTTTACATGAGTACTTTGTGCCTCGTCACCGGGTGGTCGGATTCGTTGATGAGATGCGCAGTATTTTAAGAAGGCATCAACCTAACTTGCTTAATGTCACCGTGCGACATGTAAACCGCGATCATGATAGTTTTTTGCGCTATGCAGATCAGCAGATGATTTGCTTTGTGATGCTATACGTGCAGAAGAAAACCAAGATTGGCGAGTTTGAGATGAGGGCACTTACGCGCGACCTGATTGATGCCTCACTGCGCAGTGAGGGGCGTTATTATCTACCATACAGGCTGCATGCTACCCGTGAGCAGTTCTATCGTGCCTACCCGCAAGCTGTAGAGTTTTTTGCACTAAAGCGTAAGTATGACCCAGAAGAACTTTTTCAAAATCAATTTTATATAAGGTATGGTAAAATTGAGCAGAATCAGTAAATTATTTTCCTGTATTGCTGGTGGTGGTCGTTTCCGGCTTGTTCATCGACCCATTGAGAATTGTGAGTTCTAAGGGGTCATTGAAAGTGAAGATTTTGATGGAGTGGTTTTCCTTATTGAGTAGAAAAACCTGTCCGATCTGTATTGAGCCAGTTAGCCCTAAATGTAGAACATTGGTGATTGCATGCTCAAGGAGTCGAGACTGATGCTCTGTAATTCCTTTTCCAATGACAGAGAAACCTGCTTCCAAGCCTGACATACTCGTCTTCCGGACTGCCCGTTGTGTGAGATCTCAGGGACGAGCATACCCGGTTCTACGGCACGTGTGATGTTGAGTAGGGTGATCTCGTGAGGAGCGATTTGAAGTAGATAACCGCCTGCTTTTCCACGTCTGCTAGTAATCAGTCCGCCGCGTTTGAGGTCGTTGAGGATTTGAACTAAAAAGTTGGCTGACACTTCTTCAAGTTGCGCAAGTTCTTCAAGTCGTGTAAGTGATTGTCCATCATATTGTCTTGCGAGCTGAACCATTGCTCGGCATGCATATTCTAGTTTCTGGGAAATTCTCACAAAAATCAATGGAACACAACCAACCAACAGACGCCAGTACCAAGGATTACAAACTCTGTCATGCACCGCGCGAAATGGAGGAAGTTGCGCAGAAGATTTGGCAACGAATACGTGATGCAGCGGTCAAAATGGCGGAAGACGAAGGCCAGCTCAGGCATCTGCTTGAAGATGTGGTAATTAGCCGCGCAACCCTTGCAGAGAGTTTGGCGGCACGGCTTGCGCGTAAACTATCTCGTGAAGATATGCAGCGTGATCAGCTCGAGCCATTACTGCGCAGTATTTTGCTTAGCAATGAGAGAGAAGTGTTAAGCGCGGCACGCGATATGGAGGCCATTGTAGACCGTGACCCAGCTTGTCAATCCGAGCTTGAGCCTTTACTTTTTTATAAGGGCTTTATGGCTATCACATCATACCGTGTGGCGCATGTACTTTGGAAAAATGATCGCAAGGCGCTGGCTCTTTATTTCCAGAGTATTGTCAGTGAGATTTTCGGTGTGGATATTCATCCAGCTGCACGCATTGGTTGCGCGATCATGTTAGATCATGCGAATAGCGTAGTTATCGGTGAGACATCAATCATTGAAGATAACGTGTCTATTTTGCATGAGGTGACACTTGGGGGGACGGGTAAACAGACTGGCGACCGTCACCCCATTGTGCGGTCTGGCGTGTTGATTGGCGCGGGATCCAAAATCCTTGGTCGTGTAGAAATTGGCGAGTGCGCGAAGATCGGTGCTGGCAGTGTAGTGCTACAAGATGTTCATCCTTACCAGACGGTAGCGGGTGTGCCAGCTGTGTTAGTGGGTGAGGCAATAGAGGGGAACCCCGCCATGGGTATGGATCAGACTCTGAGCGAGGGCAATTCCATCTAGTTATTGTCTCCGGCTACCTCAACGATTCTGGCTTTTTCAAAGTCATAGGCAGTTAGCTCAACGATCACCTGCACCTCGGGTACGAGTGATCTGTGTAAATTGTGTTGTGCTTTGGGTACGTGTCCGATGGCAATTTTCCCGTTTGGTAGTGAAATACGGTATATATTAGGCTTTGGAGAGCTGATAATGGTGCCGATTGCTGAGATGGGGGAGTCGAACATGAGGATGTTTATTTTTATGTTTTAGGTCTTGGGTTACTTAGCCGATGTCTTTCCACTTCACCAGGGAAGCAAGCGGGGCAAACCCATCTTGGTGCCAGGATAGGCTGGGTGATTGTGACTGGCCTAAGGGACAAATGCGGTGCGCGGGTAAATGGCTAAGTTTTTCAGCCTCGGTTTTATCAAATGGATGCAGCGCTATAGTTGATAAATGATCGCTTTTGGGGCCTAGATGATCAAGATTCTTTGGCAGTGGCTTGACGTAAACGCAACGACCTAGG
>JABHEX010000378.1 GCA_018676385.1 Akkermansiaceae bacterium | reverse complement strand
CTTTTGCCTTTCACCCATTGCCCGCTGTGCTCATTTTGCCATGCGCGTTCACTGTAGTCGCAGATGATTGTATATCCCGCAATATGGTTTATAGCTTCATTTTCAGTAACACGACGACAGGCTTTTCCAATGACCACAGCCAGCTCGACTTCATAATCAAGCTTATCACAACCCGGAGGAAGAATCACATCATCATTTGGTCCACAATAAGCTGAGCTAGCTTTCATGAAAAGAACAGGCTCATCAGGCACGCCACCTCCAAATTCCTTAGCGTGATCGGCATAGTTCTTACCAACACATATAATTTTCGATGGACGATCAATGGGAGCGGCGAGACGCGCACCACCGTTGATAACTGCGCTGTTATGACAGCCAGCCACGATCCAAGAACGCAACAAATCTATGCCGCCGCTCGCGAAAAAAACCTCATCAAATGAGGGGAACTCTGCGGATACATCTATCATCCTACCATCGGCAAGAACCACCCCGGGGCGCTCGCTCCCTATGTCACCGTGCCGGATGAGTCGCATCTTATATGTTGTTAAGTATTAGAAAACAAAGCTGCCCCCTCGCCATCAGCAGGGAACGCGCCGCCACGTTCTTTTTTCCAAACAACATTACCATTCTGACGGATTTCAAAGATACCACCACTGCCGCCAACTAATGTGACATCCTCCCCGGTGGCTAACTTGATTTCAGCCGACACACGGTCGGCCTCTGGAAGATAGTTTCACTGCTCACAATATTCAATTTCAATTGCCATGCCCGATTATGTGTGGGCAAGGCAGCTGTTGTCACGTCAAAGCTTAAGAAAAATCCTATAATAAATACACAGACCCTTCAGGGTTGAGGCTAGATAAGAATTACAATTATCTAAGCAGCGTCTTGGCCTAAAAGGTCAGTTCACACTCAATCTGTATGGGAGGCTTTGCGTGAATCAAGATCAAGGCGATATGAATAATTAATCAGCGATGGGGTTGGATTTACTGGGCGATGTAACTGGATCATCAATAGTGGATGAAGGGATGATGAAAGCATCGACATTAAGTGACTTGCCATCAGCCTCAATGAACTCCTCACCTATGGACACTCCATAGAGCCGGAGTTTGTCTGACTCACATTCTACTCGATAACCCGGCAGTAATCTCCCCCACGCGCCCATGAGGTATCCATTCTGATGTTGGCTAGTGGCCGTGCGAGCAACCGGGTGCGGCATCGACATAGATATAATGCGCTCAGAAATTACTAAACATGCGTAAACACATTCATTGGTCATAGGATTCCCCGAGAAATCATAACAACCACCATGTAAGTTGCCTGAGCGCCAGCTTGTTGCAAGATTCTCCCCTGAGAAATACTGATCCACACTGTATTTTACACCTAACTTTTTAATTTCATTTGGTGATTCATTCGAATCTACAAGAATTACCTTTAGATTGAAATACTGCACGAACGCTATTGCCAAGACATTGCGGCAGTGATCAAGGGCGTCCCACTCGATCATGACAGTATCATTTCGCTGAATAGCATTAACTTCACCAATTTGAATCGCATTAGCAACAATTTGCGTCTGCTCTGTAATCGTTAGCTTACGGATACTGGCATGTGCCTCAGCGTAAACTTTGGCATTTCCATGAAGCACATTGATTTCCCGATTCAGAATTTTTAAGGGGGTAGCTAGGATCTTGCGCAATGCAAAGGCCTCAGCAGAAATTGATGTTACTTCACTCTTCACATTAGCAGCATTGGACATATTCGGAGGCATTGGGCAACCAAAACCCACAGTGATCCCGTAAGGAATACGGATTGGCCGCTTGTAAATAAAATGATTGCGCTCAAAGGTGAATATTGACCCCCATAAGCCATCCATAGCAACGGGAATGACTGGGCAGTCAGCTTTGCGGGCAATGATTTCAAACCCTCTTCTAAATTCATTCATCACACCAGTACGTGATAGCTGGCCTTCGGGAAAGATGCAAACGACAGAGCCTTCTTGTAATACCTCGGTAGCCATACGCAGCGCCTCCCTTGATCGATTCTCAGATATAGGCACTGTCTCAAATAGCCTTACAAATGGCCCGATCCATCGGTTTTTGAAGCATTCATCAAATATGAGAAAACGTATCTTGCGTGGGCAGACTGCAGAGAGAATGATCGCATCAATGTAACTCAAATGGTTTGGTGCAAGAAGCACCCCACCCGATTTCGGCACGCGATCGGCATGTAACACCTTGATACGATAAAAGAACCTTATCAGGCTACAAACCAACAGACGTATGAAATGCTGTGGCATGATTTTGGCTGTGTAGTTCGTAGCCAGCAAACAAACAAAAGCGAGACCCAAGAATTGCCACTTAAATGATACCCCCATCGCTACTAAAAGAACTTGAATGACGACGGCGAACAACCCGGCCAAGCAGTCTAGTAGATTTAAACCTGCTAGAATCTTACCACGTTTCTGAGGCGGGCAGACATCCTGTATATTTGCGTTGAGTGGAATGAGTAGCAATGCGCCACCGGAGCCTGCTAATACAAGCCATACTCTCAGCCAGTAAGATTCTATTGGAGTGGCGGCTAATGCCAAAGTGCCGATGACCATGACCAAGCCACCTACTGGAACTAGGGCCAGTTCAATACCCTTGCGGCAAATAAACGATGCTATAGCCCCACCTAATACAATACCCAAAGATGCAGCAAGCATAAGTATCGCGGACTCTTGAGCAAAACCGTCCCCCTCGTTGGTAATCTGTTTGGCAATATTTATTGCGGCAAGATTAAGATAGCCAGCATAACCCCAGAAGAATGCCGCACCTATGGCTGAAAGCTTAATCGCACGCGTGCTCCATAGCTCTCCCATTTGACTGAAATGTTCAAAGATGATACACGGTCTGAATGGGCGCCTCCCCTGGCTTGGAACTTTTTGGATAATAAACGAAACCATCAATGCAACTACCGATGCCAATGTGATGACTTGTAGCGGCAACATCGCAGATGCCCAACCATCTGAGCCGCTTGCCAGTCTGGCTGTGTACCAGAAACCTGTAACAATCTGCCCACCACATATGGATATCACCACTGTAATCTCCAGCATGCCACTGGCAAACCCAAGCTTCTCATGACCTATCAGCTCCTTAACCAAGCCGCGTTTGCCTGGACTTAAAATCACTGACTGTACTGACAACATGAAAAACCCCGCTACTGCAATCCAGATTTGTTGCTGATGAATCGCTATCGCGATCCAGAGAAGAACAACGAGTTGTAACATCGCAGTGCCACGCACCACGTGAGTTTTGCTAAACCGATCAGAGAACCAACCTGCAATGGGCGAGAAGAGGATAAATGGAAGAACAATGACTGCAGCAAGAATATACTCGATGTATTTCATAGCACCAATCATGGGTATATCTATCTGCTCCTTGAACAGCCAGACACCCATAGGAACTAATAAAAATTGTGCTGCCTTATCATTGAATGCGTTCTGCCCCTGAAGTATTAACAAGCACCAGTAAGACACCCAGTTCCTCTTGGTCGGATAGCTATCGTTCATATCGTTAATCACTGTGCAGATCTTGTGCAGCTCCCCTTAAAAAAGCGAGCATTGGAAACCACATTTTTAACCTGTGATCGGCCCACTAAAAATTACAATGATCTAAGCCTATTGGATTGCTGGGCCTCTCCCGAGGTATGAATAACGATTAATGTTGCTCTTTAACCGATCACACCCATTGTGCGCGTGCATCACATTCCCGATAGCAACTTCCTCAAACATGAAAAACTTTTCTGATCTCGGACTTGCCGAGCAACTACTGCGCGCCACTAGCGAGCACGGATACACCACGCCCTCCCCTATTCAAGCGCAGGCTATCCCCGCAGTGCTTAAACGCCGAGACATACTTGCCTCAGCCCAAACTGGCACTGGCAAGACCGCCGGCTTTACGCTGCCAATGATGCACATACTCACAGAGAACGCACCGAATAAGCGTGTGCGCTCAATTAGAGCTTTAGTGCTGGCTCCTACACGAGAGCTCGCAGCTCAGGTGAAAGCCAGTGTTGATAATTACGGAAAACATCTACCACTCAAAAGTGCGGTGGTTTTTGGTGGAGTGAAGATCAATCCGCAGATCCGTCAATTACGCGACGGTGTGGATATTCTAGTCGCTACCCCAGGCCGCTTGCTTGATCTCTGCTCTCAAAAGGTGTGCCGACTCGATCAAGTGGAAATGCTCATTCTTGATGAGGCCGACCGCATGCTCGATATGGGATTCATCAACGACATTCGTAAGGTCATTAAAATGCTCCCTAAAAAACGGCAAAACCTGTTGTTTTCCGCCACTTTTTCAAAGGAAATCCGCCAGATGACAAGAGAGTTATTGATTGATCCTATAACTATCGAGATCAGTCCAGAAAACACGACTGCTGAAACTGTCTCTCAACGTGCTTTCCGATGCGACGCCAGTGCTAAACCTGCAATTGTCACAAAATTGATTAAAGATGGTGACTGGCAGCAAGTGCTTATTTTCACCCGCACTAAGCATGGGGCAAACAGATTGAGCAAAAGGCTCGATCAGGCTGGCATTCAAAGTAGTGCTATTCATGGGAATAAAACACAGGGAGCCCGCACTCGCGCACTTGAAGGTTTTAAGGAGGGAAAAATTAGGGTTCTCGTTGCCACGGATATTGCCGCACGTGGTCTTGATATCTCACAATTGCCACACGTGATTAATTTTGAATTACCTAATATTGCAGAAGATTACGTGCACAGGATCGGTCGCACTGGGCGTGCTGGAATAGAGGGCGAAGCTATCTCGCTAGTCGCCAACGACGAACGCCCGTATTTTACTGAAATTGGAAAATTAAT
>JABHEX010000040.1 GCA_018676385.1 Akkermansiaceae bacterium | reverse complement strand
TGTTGGAGGCGTTGGTTTTTACATGTTTCACAACACACTCCAGACTAAGGCTACCGAGATGTACCCAAAAGCGAGAGGAACTGCAATCTCGGTGTTTGCCATGAGTCTTTTTAGTGGGCAAGCAATTGGCACAATTAGTTTTGGGGCATTATCCGCAGCATACGGTTACTCTTCCAGTTTTATGGCCGTAGCAGTCTGCATGTTGGCTCTTGGAGGCTTATTTATGACAAAACTTAGAACTAACCTGCGATCCAATCAGCCCCCGGAAATATAAGCATCCCCAGGGATCTGACGTTGATTAAATAACCAAAATTACATTCCCTCGACGATACGCATATCACGAATCGCTGCGTCTCCCATCGCTTCAAGAGCCTCTTTATATGCCGGACTATCATGCGCCGCCATAGCTTGTTCGACGCTATCAAATTCAATCATCACAACACGCTGGTCCTTACCGGCCTCATACACTTTGGCAGGCATTCCCCTCGCCATAAATCGCCCCCCGCCACTCTCTACTGCTGGCCTTGCTAGTTCTGCGTATTTTTTCATCGCCTCAGGATCACTGATTGAATGATAAAACGCAATCCAATAAGCTTTTGCCATATCCTTCTCCTATCTATTTTTAAAATTAACACTATAAATCAATCTTTTAATTTTAAATTAAATCACTCACCAGTTGCAGGGATACTCGACCAAACCTACCCTGCCGATAGTCGGTCAACACCAAGTGCGCAGCGCGTTCAAAATCAACGGATCCACCTCTGGAACGCATACCGCGCTTATCTCCAACTAATTCGATACATGCGACTGCATCCATGTTGTCCAGCTTAATTCTATATCGATCCATAATCGCTCCGGGATATCGCTCCAGCATTTTTTCTATTAGAAAAATTGCAGCATCCTCAACGTTATAAGCGTTAACACCAATTGCATTATTTACCGCAAGAAGAAGACCGGTTTCTTCAGTATCTACTTTTGGCCACATTACACCAGGACTGTCGTAAATGATGAGCTCATCATTTACCTCATACCGTGTAATCATTTTGGTGATAGCAGGCTCGTCAGCAGCTTTCGCTTTTGATTGCCCTAATAGACCATTCAATATCGTCGACTTACCAACATTAGGAACACCAGATACCATCAATCTCAATGGCTTAATCGCATCAACTCGGTGAGGTGCCAACTTTCGACAAGAATCGACAATTTTGCGTACGTCTTGCTTAGACTTTCCGACCATCGGCAGCGCGCTTGCCAACGAATCGTTATCCATAAAATATTCAATCCAACGCGCAGTGACCGCTTGATCAGCGATATCAGCTTTATTTAAAATCTTGAGGGCAGGACGCTGCCTCTCTTGGCGTAACTCATCAAAAAGAGGGTTCATGCTGGCCGCAGGCATTCGTGCATCTAGCACTTCAACAACAACATCAACCGACGCCAACGCCTTACTTAGATTACGCTTCGCCTGAGCCATGTGGCCAGGAAACCAATTTATGAGCGCCACGTTTTTAAATGTTTAGACTTGATTGAATACGGACAACGTTATCTGTAGGTAAGCATTACTCTTCATCAGCGTCGTCACTCGCTGCTGCCTTAGACTTACCACCGGGCTTTCTGCCAGGAGCTCTTGGTGGAACATGAGCGGAGAGACGATAGCTCATGCCTTCTATTTTTTTATCGCCACTAAATCTAGTAACGTGACAGCAAATCACAGCACCCGTGGATAGCAACTCAGTTAATTGTTTTTCGAGCTGTGCCTTTGGGATTTTTAATGCTTTCGAAATGTCAGCATCAAGTTGTTCCCCCTGAGTTCTCAGGTACTTCAAGATATTTTCGCTCATTTGTTTACCATTAAATTGCAGCATTGTTATGAAAACCAGCCTGAGTCTGCATTCATCAGGTGGATCGTTCAAGTCGTGACTCGATAATTAAATCTAAATCACACGCCCGCTCCATGTTTTCCTCTGCGAGTCTCAGAGGCAAATTCAACATTAAAAAAGACGCTTATGCGTCAACTCGATCTATTTTCGTTTTTCCAGCCTCTGGGTTTGTAAGAGAGCAAGACCAACCAGTCACTTTGGAGGAGCTATAATCTGGTGGCAAGCGCTGAACAATATCGTCTAGCGAGGATTCCGCAGATGCATTGCAAGCATCCAGAGTTTTAATATTTGGATTAAATAAAACATAACTAAGCTCTTGTCCTTTTTCATCTTCGAGCAGGATTTGCAAAAATATTCCTGATTCATCCAAAACTTCTGAAGGCGCATCATCAGATGAGTCTCCGCACCCAATTAAAATGATCATTGAAAATACACAAAAACCAATACCTGACAACCTGACCATTTGCTATATTTCCTTCCTTATAACTGAGGGTGATACTTTATCAAGTTTCCAACCCTCTTGATAGAGGCTCAGAGCTCAGCACCACAATCCCGGCAAAATTTAGAATCTACAAGGTGCCCCTCACTGAGACACTGACCACAAGTCCTTGTCGTAGGTTTGTCTCTTTGAAATACAAATTCCGCACTTACGATTCCAGTTGGTACAACCAGTATTCCCCAACCTAATAGCATCGTAAACGATGAGACAACTCTGCCAATATCAGTTTGAGGAAAAATATCACCGAATCCAACAGTCGTCATCGTCATGATCGCCCAATATACCGACATCGGAATGCTCGTGAAGCCATTTTCGGGACCTTCAACCACATACATGACCGTTCCCATGATCAACACAACCATTCCCACAAAAGTCAAAAAGACTAGGATTTTTCTTCTCGAGGAATAAAGGGCTCGCCCTAAAATCGCATACTCTGTCACATAGGCTGTCAACTTTAATAATCTAAATAGTCGTAACAACCTGAGGACGCGGATGTCAATGAGGACATGAATGCCCGGAGCGAGCAACGCTAAATAAGTAGGAATGACTGCCAAAAAATCCACAATGCCATAAAAACTGCGCATATACACGAGTGGCTTAGGTGCACACCACAGACGTGCACAATATTCGATGGTGAATATACCCGTAAACATCCACTCTAGAATCATTAGCTGTTCGCCCCACCCCGAGTGGATCGAATCAATACTATCGAGCATTACAACGGTGACGCTTACAACAATAAGCCAGACCAAAGACAGATCAAAAAAACGCCCAGCCGGAGTATCAGCCTCAAAGATTACCGTGTAGCAACGCTGCTTCAACCCGTCCTCTGGCAATTGCTTAGTTAGCATTTCCTCACAAGTTTCGTTCTAAGTTCGAGTTCACCAAATTCATGCAGATAATTGTTGGCTACGTTGGTCAAGAATGAGTTTCGCTTCAGTCATAGTGCGCTCAATCAGTTCTTTACATGAAGGAATGTCATTAATTAACCCAACGACCATTCCACAAGACCAAACCCCAGCCTCCATTTCACCGTCAAGCATAACCTTTGGATACACCCCCGCCACTTGATCTAAGACATCATCAATTTTAATACTGTCGCCAAGGTTAACCTCCTTCTCTAACAGTTTTTGCGCAGCACTGTTATTAAGCACACGCTCGGTATTACGCAGGGGCCTCATGACCAACCTGGTGTCTAATTCGGTCGCCTCCAACAACGCCTCTTTAACATTTTGATGACAAGGAGCTTCCTGCGTCGCCATAAATCGAGTTCCCATGTTGATACCATCCGCCCCAAGGGACAGCGCTGCCACCAAGGAACGGCCGTCTGCCATTCCACCTGATGCGACAATCGGAATCTCTAATTCATCTGCTGCGCGCGGGAGCAATATGAAATTTGGTACATCATCCTCACCTGGGTGACCGCCGCATTCAAAACCATCTACTGATACTGCGTCGCACCCTATAGACTGAGCCTTCAGCGAGTGCCTCACCGAAGTACATTTATGAATAACCTTAACTCCTGCCTCTTTGAGCGCAGGCATTACTTGTTGCGGATTACGGCCAGCGGTCTCAACGACTTTGACTCCTTCTTCTACAATTGCTCTGACATAACCCGGGTAATCAGGAGTTGCTAAGGACGGCAGAAAGGTGAGATTAACCGCAAACGGTTTATCCGTCATTGATTTACATTTGCGAATTTCATTACGCAGATCATCAGCTGACTTTTGAGTCAACCCAGTAATCGTGCCCAGTCCACCCGCATTTGAGACAGCCGCAGCCAGCTCAGCAAAGCCGACATAGTGCATACCGCCCTGAATAATAGGGTACTCGATCCCTAAAAGCTCTGTAATACGTGTTCTCATTTCTCTCTACCTTTACGCTTAATAAATGAACAACAAATCTTTTCGAAATTCA
>JABHEX010000377.1 GCA_018676385.1 Akkermansiaceae bacterium | reverse complement strand
CGCATCACAATACTCGGAAAACCAGCACCGCGCATCCCCGACATCAAGCCGCCTTGGTTATGGGCAGCCATAGGCAGTATCGTGCTATTTACGATATTTCGTAATATCCCCGCATGGCCATTTAACCTACTCGCACCATGAATCAAACTTACCTAGACGGCATGATCTGAAGCACAAAACCCTTCAAGTAGCCAGTTTCAGGAATAGCGGGTAACACAGGGTGATCGAGTCGCTGGCCGTGACTCGCTAGCAGCCTCATGCTGCGCTTGGCATCTACAGAAGCCGATACAATATTCTCTAAAAAAAGCTCCCCCGTCGCGTGATGAGAACAACAATAGGTAGCTAACACACCATCCCGATCGAGCAGCTTGATTCCACGCAGGTGAATCTCTTTATAGCCACGCATGGCATTCTTTAGACTCTTCTTATTTTTCGTAAATGATGGCGGATCAAGAACCACGATATCATACTGATCTTCGCAATGTTTGAGGAAATCAAACGCATTGTGCTTCACTGCATTGATCTCCACACCATTCAGCTCAGCATTTCTCTTACATGCCTCAATAGCAACTTCTGAAGAATCCACAGCCGTTACACTCTCCGCGCCAGCTTTGGCGCAGGCCAACGCAAAACCACCTTGGTTGCAAAAACAATCGAGCACACGCTTCCCCTTGGCAAGCTTCGCGATCTCAGCGTGCGCGTCAAGCTGATCGAGATACAGTCCAGTTTTCTGACCATCTAACAAATCAATCTCAAATTTTACTCCGCCTTCTGCTGTCGGCACCTCCACGATAAACGGTTCTGGCTTTTCTCCATAAAGCATTGTGATTTCTGGTTCGATACCCTCAGCGGCAAGCATCGCTGAATCATTTCTCAAAGTAACCGATCTAGGATTCAATTGCTCAGCAAGAACTTCTGCAATCACCTCTCTCACCAAATACATCCCGAGCGTCAATGTCTGCAAAACGATGTGGTCTCCATAACGATCAACCACTACACCCGGCAAACCATCTGACTCACTCCAAATAATCCGAGCCAAATTCACGTCAATCCCCGATCTTGCACGCAACTCAACTGCTTGTGATATTCGACGTTCAAAAAACTCACGATCAAGCTTCTGTTTCCTCCTCGAAATACGCCGAGCCACAATTTGTGATTGCGGATTATAGATCGCAGTGCCCAGTGGACGATCTCGAAAGTCCTTCATCGTAATTACATCTCCGGGATTTGGCTCGCCAAACACCTTCTGGATTTCCGAGGCATACACCCAGTCGTGTCCATGAAAAATCCGTGCGCGCGGTCTAATAACGATTCCTGCCATGGGTAGGATCATGCCCACGTAACAACCGCGAACGCAAGCTTCCAGCTTGCACCCAACCCTAAGTAATGACATCTTTCTTGCAGTATCCATGCCACCATCGCTGCCACATCCTGACCCAAACTACGCAATCACCCGCATCGATCTGCCAAACGCGAGCACACACGGCTTCCAAGTGCGCATGCAGAGACGTGGTATTAAATACGCTAAATTCTTCGCCGATCGACTCCATGGCCACCCACAGCATGCGCTCACTGCCGCTCGTGTATGGCGTGACACACTAATAAAGAAGCTATCTGATCAAGCTCGTATTTGCGAACGCTCACCACGCAATAGCTCTGGTGTAGTAGGCGTCTCAAAAATTACTGTAATTGCAGCCAACGGTAATTCATATCGGTTCTGGCAAGCAACTTGGTCTCCCGCTCCCGGCCAACGCCGCTGTGTAAAATTTTCGATCCAACGCTACGGTGATCGTGAAGCGTTCCAACTCGCCGTCGAGGCACGAACTGAGGGGATAAGTGATTAATTAAGAAATCTTAGTTTGCCTCTCGTCTGCACTCCACCCTTTCCACCCGATACGTTTTCTGCCAATTTCTATCCAGTTCTCACAACTGCAAGCTTCCCCAATGCACAAACTCTTCCTCCTAGATGGCATGGCGCTGGTCTACCGCGCACACTTCGCATTCATGCGCAACCCTATCCTAACAAGTTCAGGCATGAACACATCAGCGGTGCTGGGTTTTGCTAATGTTTTATTGGACATCATCGAAAACCAAGACGCGAGTCACCTAGGTGTGGCATTTGATACCCGCGAGCCGACACCCCGCCATAAGCTCTACCCAGAATACAAGGCACAGCGCGAGGAAATGCCACAAGATTTAGCCAATGCTATTCCTTACGTTAAACGTCTTTGTCAAGCCATGGGAATCCCCGTGCTCGTACTTGATGGATACGAAGCGGATGACATCATTGGCACCGTAGCTCATCGCGCTGACCAACGAGGAGATATCCACACTTACATGGTTACGCCCGACAAAGACTTCGCTCAACTGGTCAGCCATTCCACTACGATGTGGAAACCTGGGAGACAGGGCGGAAATCATGAGCTTCTTGACGTAGCCGCCATTCAGGCCCAATGGAATGTGAAAGATCCAAAACAAGTGATCGATATCCTCGGGCTCTGGGGTGATGCCTCGGACAACATTCCGGGTGTCCCTGGAATTGGTGAGAAAACTGCCAAGAAACTTGTCGGAGAGTTCGGCTCGATGGAAAACCTGTTAGCTTCCACCGATCAGCTCAAAGGCAAACAGAGAGAGAACCTAGAAAATTTTGCTGATCAAGCGTTGTTGTCTAAGCAGTTGGCCACCATCATTTTAGACGTGCCCATAGATTCAGACTGGGAGGATCTGACTATTGGTGGGCGCAACGACGAGGCACTCAAGTCCCTGCTCGCCGAACTGGAGTTCAACTCCGTAGGCAAACGTATTTTTGGTAAAGACTTTGCCGCCGGTCGCGGACACGAACCTCTAAGCAATGATTCTCCAGATGATTCTCCCAGTGCTGTTACACTCAAGACAATAAAAGACGTCAAACATGACTACCAACTCGTCAATTCTGTCAATGGTCTTCACGCACTTGCACAGAAGCTCTCTCTGGCTGAGCGCGTCTGCTTCGACCTCGAAACCACATCCCTTGATCCTCGTAGCTGTGAAATTCTAGGCATTGCTTTCTCTGTCGCAGCACATGAAGCGTATTTCTTACACACCGGCCCTGGCAGCGCCATCAGTATACAAATGGCGCTGGAAAAACTAGCTGTCATTTTTCAGTCCAAACATGAAAAAATTGGACATAATCTAAAATTTGATTTGTCTGTCCTGTTAGCACACGACTTCAAAGTTAGCGGCCCGTTTTTTGATACCATGCTCGTGCATGCAATCGTTTCACCAGAGCAGCGGCATAACATGGATTTTATTTCCGAGGCCATGTTGGGCTACACGCCCGTAAAACTCACTGAGCTTGCCGAGAAGGCAAAAGAACCCGAAAATGATCTATTCGCACTGGATGAGCCCAAGGAAAAACCAAAGAAAAAGCGTAAGAAAAAAGAGCTGAATATGAAAATGATCCCAATCGAGGATCTTGCAGAATATGCCGCAGAAGACGCTGATATAACTATTCAACTTGCAGATAAACTTCGCCTATCGCTTCAAGAGTCAGAACAGATAGATGTTTATCAAAATATTGAGGAACCGCTCCTGCCAGTTCTCACCGCTATCGAGAACGAAGGCATCTCAATGGATGTGATTGCCCTAAAAGATATCGGTGATGGTCTTGCCAAGCGCATTAATACTCTCAGCGCACAAATTACAGAAGCCGCTGGCAAGACATTCAATCTAAATTCACCCAAACAGCTTGGTGAAATTCTCTTCGGTGAGATGGAGCTGGTTGAAAAACCTAAAAAAACGAAGACCGGGCAATTCAAAACCGATGAACAAACGCTCTCCGCACTCGCCCCCAAACATCCAATCGTGGCAGACATCCTAGACTACAGGGAAGCTAGTAAACTAAAGTCCACCTATGTCGATGCTCTACCCACACACGTTTCTGCGCGCACCGGTCGAGTTCACACTCATTTCCAGCAGCTCATGACCTCTACGGGCAGGCTGGCATCCAGCGACCCTAACTTGCAAAATATTCCCGTGCGCTCCGAGGCTGGGCGAGAGATCCGCAAAGCGTTTGTGCCACGTGATAAAACACACACACTGCTCGCCGCAGACTACTCACAGGTCGAACTGCGCGTGATGGCAGCTATATCGGGTGACGAAGCGATGATCCAGGCGAT
>JABHEX010000376.1 GCA_018676385.1 Akkermansiaceae bacterium | reverse complement strand
GAGGGGTTCCATTGTTGGAGGGATTGGTATTTCCAAATTTACGTGCGGCCTTAATCATGCCGTCGTTAGCCTCGGCTCCTGAGTTGCTAAAAAAGATCTTGCCCGGGCTTTTGACAATGTCCTCTACTAACACGCGAGCAAGTTGTTCTTGTTGTTCGATATGATACAGATTTGAGCAGTGGATTAGAGTAGCTGCTTGATCGGAAATTGTTTGAGTCAGGCTGGGGTTACAGTGGCCGATACTGCACGTTGCTATGCCGGCACAAAAATCAAGATATTCTCTACCGGTATCGTCCCATACACGGCAACCATCTCCCCGAACGACGGTGAGCGGAAATTTTCCATAAGTGGGTAGTAAATGGGACATGCTTTTTTCTAAGCACAGATATTAAATAACTAAATCCTAAACTGCGGAGTATTTTACAAATTTGGAGTTTGGAATTTTGGCTGATGGGTTTAGTCTTGTTTTGCCGCTCCCCGGGCGGTCGCGGTGTTCTTTACGGAATATCGAGGAAAGTCCGGACGCCACAGGGCAGTGTGCCTCGTGAAAACGAGGGACAACCAGTTCAAGCTGGTTGGACGGAAAGTGCAGCAGAAAACAAACCGCCTGCTTCGGCAGGTAAGGGTGAAAAGGTGGAGTAAGAGCCCACCGCTCCAAGGGTAACTTAGGAGGCACGGTAAACCCCGCACGGCGCAAGACATAACAGGGGAAGGGTAGCCCGCCCGACCAGGATCCCCGGGTATTAGTCGCACCATCCTGCAAGGGAGGTTCCTCACCTCGGTGGGGTAAGATAAATGGCCGTCCATTTCTGTGAGAGCAGAAGGGACAGAATCCGGCTTACAGGGGAGCGGCATCTCTCCTCTCTGTTGGCCGTGGTCATTTGACATTAAGTGTTGGAAAATTATTATGTTAATTTATTGTTTGGGGGTCCTGTGAATGAAATAATCTACCAGAAAGATAATCTTCCCGATCGTTTTGGTGCCATGACGGTCAAGGAATTACGTCAGGGATTACGGCGTGGCATGTTTATGATCCCATTTATTGCCATTCAGGGAATGGCAGTTTTGGCGATGGCTGCAGAGTTTAGCATGGGAGATGTAGAGAGTTATTCAAAAATGACTGGTCTACTCAACCCTATGCTCTTCTTCAATTCTGGGCCATTTTGGTTGGTCGCTGGATTTATTTGTATCATCGTAATGCCACTTGGTGGGTTGGCACTTATGCGGCAGGAGCTCGACGAGGGAAACCATGAGCTGCTACTATTGACTCCTCTGACTCGTTGGCGGGTTGTTACTGGTAAGTTTGTCGCACTGTGGGGGTTGTGTTTGATAACATTTTTTTCACTGCTTCCATACATGATTGTTCGTTATTTCATTGGTGGAATAGATGCATGGAGAAATATTGTTATGGCGCTCACTGTGGTGACGGCTTCTGGTATTTTATGTGCGGGTTTTATTGGGGCCTCCTCATACCGCACCAACCTTGGACGTATTTGTATGATGCTGCTGTTTGTTTTTTCAATGATTCTATCTTGGCTAGCTCCAATGTGGGGTAGTTTTGCCCAGACAAAAGTGTGTGGTGTGATTTATCATGCCAACGCACTGGCATACTTTGTATGTTACACCATGTTTGGTCTCGCGCTGGCTCGATCGCGTATCCGGCTGGTGGTATCTCAGTATGAAGTAAAGCCCAGCTGGATGGTTATCGGCTTGCTCATATTTACTCCTCTGGTGGTGTCGATTGTGACAGCTATGACACTAGGTTTCGGTGGATTTGTCGGCCTGATCGGAATGGCGCTTGTTGCATGGTTTGCCGATAGCACGCCAAAAGCGCCAGAGTGGCTGGTAGCACCCAAGTTAAATATTCCAGCAGAGCCACCACCCCAGCTGATTGTGTCCGGCACCACTAAAAACCAGTCCATTGAGCGTGATGAGGACTGTCATATCGGTGGTAATCCCTGATATTATAAGGGAAATTCAAGATTGCTTTCCACACTAATTCCGCATATCATTCACACCGGTAGGGGGACGCATTCGCGTCCTTTCTCCGTCTAAGCCAATTTGATAACTGGATTAATTAAAAGGTTACCAATGCTGGTTGATTACTAATCACCTGAAATTTTTTATGGGATTCATTGATGCCTTCAAGAGGTGGCGCCTCGCCAGTAAGGGGATGTCATCGGGTAAAAAGCGCCGCACATCTACCGTCAGCGAGAATAAGGTGGTGTATTCTATGGAGCGTAGTGTTTGGATGAAATTACTTATTTATCCTATTTTTGCTGCGCTTGCCTGCCTAATCACGGCCTTCTATGTATCTGGGGATACATTATTCCATGCTCAAGGGTTACGACGTTCCCTTATCTGCTTGATCTTGGCGGCAGCGGTTGTTCTTTTTTACCATATTCGCAATGCTCTCAAAATTGGCAACGGCAAGGTGGTTTTGGTTTTTGGCGGGATTTTGGTGCACCTGACATTGCTGCGGATTGTGTGTTATTTATGTGATGCGAATCACTGGCCCATGGACTACCGCTTGCTGTTACCGCCGTTGGCATTTGCTCCAATGGTCCACTCGGTTTTAGTGGGCAGATATGCTGGCGTTTTTTCTGCTCTTAGCGTTAGCCTTTTTGGTTGCTTATTGATGCCGGTGCAGGAGATTTTTCAATTTATGATCATGAGTTTGGTCGCTGGTTCTATTGCCGTTGCGCTCACGCGCAAGGTTCGCAGACGAGGCAGCGTGTTGCGGGCTGGCTTCTATGTGGGTGTCGTAACCCTTCTTTTGGCGATAACTTTCGACAAGATAAGTCTCACGGAAATAATGACTCCATATGGATTTGCTGATGAGGCATCGAAAGTGCTTGTTGTGCTTGCTGGTGGTTTGCTCACCGGTATGGTTGTAAGTGGTTTGCTGCCTGCGCTCGAGAGTCTATTTAAGCTTACAACAAATATCAGCTGGCTAGAAATGAGTGATCTTAACCACAAGCTGCTGCGTAAGCTACAGCTCGAGGCACCAGGAACCTATCACCACAGTATGGTCGTGGCCACGCTCGCCGAGTCCGCTGCCGAGGAGGTTGGTGCTAATGCATCCATGTGCCGTGTCTGCTCATATTTCCATGACATTGGTAAACTCAAAAAACCAGAATATTTTATTGAGAATCAGGGTGAAATCAACCCACACGATTCGCTCACGCCAACCATGAGTGCGATCATTATCATCGCGCATGTAAAAGACGGGGTGGATATGGCAATAAAGCATAAACTAAATCCAAAGATCATTGAGGTGATCCGCGAGCATCACGGGGATTCATTAGTGCAGTATTTTTATCACAAGGCTCGTGAACAGCGGCTGGACTCCGAGCATCAAATCGAAGAGGGGATCGAGAATCAAGACGACCTTCCCGAAGTTGATGTTAAAAACTTCCGCTACCCTGGACCGTGCCCAACAAGTCGTGAGAGTTGTATTATCAGTCTTGCGGACTGCGTTGAGAGTGCATCACGCAGCATGAAAAAGCCAACCCCGCAGAAAATCAGGAATTTGATTCAGGAGATCGTGATGGACAGAGTAACCAGCGGGCAACTCGATAAAAGTGGTCTTACAATGCGTGATCTTAAGAGGGTATGTGACAGTTTCTCTGCTACTTTGCGGAGTATGATGCACACACGTATCGACTACCCCAAGGATGATCCAGGCACTCGAAAAACCCATAATCCATCTGCTGTGAAAAGGCAAAATGGTAATGGTGTGCCAACCGATCAGACAAACTCACTAACGAGGACAAAATCATAGACAGAGTGCCTCTAAATCATGTCCGAAATACCCAAACTCGCGGTTTATGATCACCAGCACTTGATAGAGATCGATGACGGTCTTGTATCCAAGCTGGAAAAAACAGCGTTAGCGGCCATGCCGATGGTGTTAGAACGTTGTAATTTTTCTAACTCACCATTGTCTCGCCTAAAGATTGTTGAGGTTAGTTTAGTCGATGATGCTACGATTGCAGACGTGCATGAGCGATTTATGAACATTGCCGGAGCGACTGATGTTATTACCTTTGATCATGGGGAAATACACATCAGCGTTGAGACTGCGCAGCGGCAAGCGGCAGAATATTTCCAAGATTTTGAAAAGGAAATCATGTTATATATTCTGCACGGGCTTCTCCATCTCGCCGGGCATGAGGACGCATCAGACGCTGGCTACGCCGCTATGGACTTGCATCAAAATGAATTACTTAGTCGTGTCTGGCAGCCATAATTCCAGATTCCGTAATCACTCCCTGCATCAACTGATCGTGCTTCTCACAAGTAATATGGTCAACTATCTGAATATTCATGCCAACCCCCCAGACCATTGCTCTTGATGATTTTGTGGCCAATGCACGATCGTAGTAGCCGCCGCCATGCCCCAGTCGTGCTCCATTAATGGCAAAAGCCAATCCGGGACAGAGAAACAAATCGACATCTGCGGTGTCTACCTCGGAGTGTTCACTGAGCTTAGGTTCTGAAATCCCGTATGAGCCAAGTATTAGGTTGGTTGGGGAAGTTACGGTGTGAAATGAAAGTATTTTATCTTTATGACAAAACGGGTAAACGAAGCGCATATCGGGAAGCGACTCATGTAATTCAGACAGGTCAATTTCTTTGCTGTGAGCGGCAAAAATAGCAATGGTATTTGTGCTGGAAAGCAGGTGCTTGCTGCAGGCAATATGTGAGCAAATAGCAGCTGAAAACTGCTGAAGTTGATCCGTCGTGGTACTTTTTAGGTGCTCCCGCATTTGTGCGCGCAACCGCTTTTTGCCTTCATAGATGATATTTCCCTGTGCCATGCTTCACATGAGATTATCGATCGTAACAGCAAAAGTAAATCCTTTGCGACGAGTGGGTTCACAAACGTGAGGTTAAAATGTCGCTTGATAGACAGCTCTAAATATCGGATAATGTCGGTGATGACTTGTGTGCAACGAATATGGATCCAACTAATGATAGGAGCGGTTCTTACGGGAACAATAGAAGCCAACCCGAAAGAACTTAAGGGGGAATATAAAAAGCCTACTATCAACCAGCGGTTTTTTGGTGCGGATCTTGCCATGGTAGGCAATGAACGAGATGAATACGCAACTAATTTAGTTTCCTATGCTGTGAAAATATTACGTGCCAAGAAAGGGGATCAAGATACGCTTGATCTAACCCGCCAAATCATCGGGCTTGCATTACACCTATCGCCCAGAAATAAAAAAAGTCTTGTGGCCAATGCTCAGCTTGCGCGCGGCATCATGCCTGAGTTGATTGCCTGCGACTATGACCCAGAAGTTTTTGCGCGCCTCTTGCTTACTCGTGGGCAACTTCTTGAGAAACGCCAAGGGGCAAGTAATTTGTTGGTGGCACGATACCTAATCGCGCTTGCTGCAACGATAGATCCACGTAACGAAGATGCGGTATACGAGGCAGAAGTGCGCCGTATCGATCATGGGGAAATCTCTTGGGTGAAACTCACCGATGCGAGGCCGTGATAGTGCAGTTATGCGCAGCGCGTTGATGTATTTTGGTTGCCAATTGTTCGCTTGCATTGCCCTTGTGGGTGTGACTAAATCTATCATTAGTATTCATGAAATTGATTTCTCACATATTTGTTTTAATGGCTGTTGTAACGTTCCTCAGTGCGTGTGGCAGCGTGCAGACAGTGACTAAGGAGCAGGTGAGGTCAGATTGGCGCGGCAGAACGGAGTCGTTTTCTGTCGGAAAAGACGAGAATGGGAATCCGGTGATGAAGTCGGATCGCCGAAGCTCGCTTGAGGGTAAACGTAGCAACATTGCTGGAAGTCGTGACTTTAACGGCCTAGACTACACCAAAAAGTCCTATCGCAAGAAACGTTGGTTCGGTAATTCTCTGTTCGGCAAAAAGCAATATCAAGACAACACGGACGCCAGTCGCTTCAAACGAGAGCCATGGTTTGTACAAAAACAAGCAAGCGCGAGTGGCCAGAAGGCACGTGCCGATGGCAAAGCATTCGGCGTGAATCCTTTTAGCACTGCTTCTGCCACGGAGCAAAGCGGTAGGCGCATCATCAGACCAGCCGATGCCGAAACCGCAGCCCGTCGACGTGTCTTCATGCAGCCAGACATTACCCACTGGAAAAAGCAGGAGGGCTTGACTATCAAGGACACGAATAAAATGCTCGGTCGTTAGACTGTAGATTGAGCATTGTTTTGAAATTTCTTGTAAGCCTGAGCGTATGTAATGTCGTGATGCCCCTGTTACTCAAAAGTATTAATATTTTATGAAATTGAATCCACTCGTTATATCAGCGACGATCATGTATTTTATCGTTGGCCCGCTGGCGGCCAATGAGCTACAGCAACAATTTGAGCCGCAAAAAAAATGGAATTACTTCGGTGAGCTCAAGCACGAAGGACGCAATCTGAACGTGGTAAGTAAAGGCGATAATATGGTCGCGAATATCTCTGCCTCTGGGAAGCTTGAGAAGGCCGATTTTCTAAGCAGCAAGGAGAAATTTCAAGACGTACACATGAAGTTAGAATTCATGTTGCCCAAGGGGTCTAATTCTGGCGTGTATTTCATGGGTCGATATGAAATCCAGATCCTCGATAGCTTTGGTAGAAAAAGATTTGGGTCAGGTGACCTCGGCGGGCTCTACCAGCGATGGGATGTGAACCGAGATCCGAAAGGATTCGATGGGGTTAAGCCCAAAGTTAACGCAGCGAAAGCGCCAGGCGAGTGGCAGACGATGGAGGTCGTCTTCCGTGCTCCACGATTTGCCAAAGATGGTAGCAAGACGCACCATGCCAAGTTTATTAAGGTGCTGGTTAATGGCCAATTGGTACACGTGAACCAAATTGCCAAAGGGCCAACACGCTCGTCGAAATTCGGCGATGAGTCTGCCAAGCCGGCTTCACTTTATATTCAAGGCGACCATGGTCCGGTCGCGATTCGTAAGATCGAGTTGAAAAAACTTAACCTCAGCACGGATGGAGAAAAAGCGCTCTAGGGTGTGGATGTTGTACCACTTGGAAAACAGCTGTCCTTTGGTAAAGGGTGTTGGCGGATGAAGGGGGGGCTTTGACAAAGCCAAAAGCTTTGTTGAACAACACACCATGAGCGTCAATACAAATCATGGTGTCTCCTGAATAGTGATCAATATCGTTCACTAAGGTAGGCTGAACGTTAGCAAAAAAAATTCACTCAGTCGACGTGGAATGATCACAGGAAAGTTTGCTAGATCACACTCGACAATATAAGCTTAGAGAAGAAAATTGAATCAGATAGCCCTCGTATTTTTCGGATGAATCTGGCAGATACGAGTTTCGTAAGAAACGCAGGGCATTATTTTTCAAGGCGTATCAACCCTACACAAAATCCTGAATAATCAAACTAACCATGACCTACCCTATTTTTATCAAACCATTTTTAATCGTCGCTTTTTGGGGGGCTATAACAATGCTAAATGCAGATCCTAAGGTCATTCCGGGAGCTACCGAAGCGACGCCTTCGTATTCCCAGTATTTTTCATGGATTAATAATACCAACGAGGGATCAACCGAAGAAAACACACTAGCCAACTTGGCATTTTTCAAATGGTTGCACGATGAATACGGCATGAAACTCGACATCTATGCTTTTGATGCGGGAACTATTGATGGTCCCAGATACTACGGTAGTACCAAGACAGATAAGTTTAAGAAACAATATCCACGCGGATTTAAGCCTATCTACGAGTATGCAAAAAGCTTTGACTGCCGGTTAGGAGTCTGGCTCGGGCCAGATGGTTTTGGTGACACAGCAAAAGAAGAGCAGGAGCGAATCGACATGCTTGTGGGATTTTGCCGCGACTACGAATTTGCTTTGTTCAAAATGGATGCCGTCTGCACCCAGCTCCGACCTGACAAACAGAAGGCATTTGACCGACTGATGACCGAGGTGCGCAAGCACAGCCCGGACCTGATTCTACTCAATCACCGGCTTAAGCTGGGTGAAGCAAAGAAACATGCCACAACATTTCTCTGGGGTGGTGCTGAGACCTACATCGATGTGCACATGGCGAATAGGGAAATGACCGGCACGCACAATCGGGTGAAGGCAATCTCACGCGGACTGGTCCCAGACTTGAAACGACTCACCGAAGACCATGGTGTTTGCATTTCCTCTTGTCTCGATTTCTGGGACGACGACCTGATCCTTCAGGCGTTCAATCGTAACCTGATTCTTGCTCCAGAAATCTATGCGAATCCATGGTTCCTGCGTGATGATGAGTTCCCGAAATTGGCGCGTATCTATAACCTGCACAGGCGTTACCGCGAAATCATGGTCAAGGGCATGGTGCTCGATGAACAAAATTACGGGCCGCGTGCTGTATCACGTGGTGACGATGCTACTCGGCTGGTCAGTCTGCGTAATCTCACCTGGGAGCCTGTTACTCACAAAGTGAAACTTGATGACTCAATCGGTCTCAAAGTCGACGGTGCCGTGGAGGTGCGCCAGTTTCATCCCACAGAGCGCATTATCGGTAATTTCAAAAAAGGTGATGAGGTTACAGTGACTGTACAGCCCTTCCGTAGCTGCCTATTATTGGTCGATACCAAAAGCTCAGGTGGTATTGGTGTCAACGGTTCCGACTACGAAGTGGTTCGTGATGTGCCAGGCAAGGATGTCGTGATCAACGTGCTTGGCGGAGCAGGGGAGACGGTGAAAATATCACTAGCGGCAGGAGGGCAGAAGTTTTCTGGTGCGACACTTGATTCCAAATCCCAATCAACACTGACTTCCGGTGGTTCTGTTGATATTACCTTCCCTGGTAAACAAAACCGCAATGCATGGCATAAAAGACTCGGCGCACCTACAGTGACGGCAGTGCCGACGGATGCCCAGACCATTTTTGAGACAGCTTGCTTCACCGCCGATAACGACCCTCTTGAAATTCGCTCTCTGAGGCGCTCTGGACCGACGAAAATTCCGCAGGTGCAGAAACCCCGTGATATCTTCCTTAACCAGCCGATCATTGCAGAACGTGGAATACTTCAGGACTACCTCTTCGATGGAAAACCGACTGTCTACGACTTCGAGCGTAAGCGCGTGAGAGCGCCTCAGAGCCGCAGCCTTCGCCTTGATCTCGGTAAACCCACCATGGTGAATCACATCTTATTGCAAGCCGCGCCAGATTCGCAGGCAGCAAGTCCTGTAGTCGATGGTAAACAATACGCACAAGTCTCTGCCGATCTGAAAACATGGTCTACAGCACGCCTCGTTAAGGATGGCAGCAACATGCGTATTGAATGTGAGTCCTCGAAACCCATCCGCTACGTGCGCACAAACATCACCCCCGGAAAGCTTGTCGAAATCCGTGGTTTTTCCAGTAAAGATGCCTCAAAGCAACTTGATCGAACTGGTTGGCAAATGACTTGGCTCTTTCCTCCATTCAAGAAGGTTCAAAAGGCATGGACGCTACCATTTACCGTCGATCAAGCGCCTAAGGGCGGCTATCTCACAGTTGCTTGTAACGGCAAGCACGGCAGCCAGGCAGTGTGGGTGGGTCTTCGCGTTGATGGTCAATATCTTGGGGCCCCCGACCGCGCGCCATCTTTTGCTGCAAACCCATGGGAGTATCCTGTCAGGAAAAGTGATAAAAACTACAGCTTTTATATTCCTGTCACGGATGACATGTTAGGTAAGAAATGTGAGGTGGTTGTATTGGCGTTTGATCCTGAAAACCTGGCGTTTACGCCAGATGTGTGGCAAACATCTTACCCAACTCCTTACATCAAGAAGACCTTGATTCTTAAACGCTAGAATTCATAGTCGTATCATGACATGGATGAGTTGTATTTTAGTTATCCCTGAATAATTATAGGTCGCAATTGCCATGTTTCTGAGATATTAATGCGCTGAATTAAGGGTGAAATAATGAAGATGCCATCCTAGTATTTCGACGCGTAACTTACTTAATATGAGAATAAACACAAAAATTATAGCTGGCTTTTGTTATACGGTCATTATCTTAATGACATCTATCGTAAGCGCTCATGAAACGCAGACAATAGCCACTAAAGAGGCTGTAAAAGTAGTAAAATTTGACCCAGTTATCAAAAATTTAGAAGGATGGACAGTGCACATCGATCCAAAACTTCTTGTAGGTGCACATGCTGAGCAGGGGGCGAAGGCGCTCACAATGTTAGCAAACCATTTACAAAGAATTTCAATCTTAGTGACTGGCAAACAGCTCGAAGATATGCGAAAGGTAGAAATCTGGATTGAGCACTCGCATCCTGAGCTGACGAGTATGCAATATCATCCTGGTGTTAAATGGCTCACTGCACGTGGCTATGATGCGCGTTTAGTCAAGAAGGTGCATATCACCCATGCTGAGAATTTACTGAAGCGTGATCAGCTTCTCAAGCATCCAGCCGTCATTCTTCATGAACTGGCACACGGATATCACGATCAAGTTCTTGGTTTTGATGAGCCGCGCGTGATGGAGGCCTACAAGAGTGCCATGGAAGCAAAGCTCTATGATAAAGTGCTGCTCTTCAATGGTAAGATGGTCCGTGCTTATGCCGCAACTGATCACAAAGAGTATTTTGCTGAGGGAGTTGAAGCCTATTTTTATCGTAACGATTTTTATCCGTTTGTGAGAGCAGAACTTAAGATCCACGACCCGTTGTTGCACGACGTGATGCAGCAGATTTGGGGGCGCTAATGTGGTTTCATCAGTTAGGCTAATATGATAAACCACTCAAACACGTGATGTCATTTAATAACCAGAAAAGTGTGCTTGCTGTATTTGTCTTGGCGGCAACTTCTGCCGCAGCTAGCCCGGTCATCTCGGGGTTGGTAGATAGTAAGCTCAAGAGCGAACTCAAAGGCATGGTGTTAGCAGAGGAAATGAATTGTGTTGCTTGTCATCAGAGTGATGAATCTTTTGCTGAAAATTCTAAAAAAGCACCTCGACTGGCAAATATAGGATCAAGAGTAAATCATCATTATATTGAGAGCTTTATTAAAAACCCGCACGATACAAAACCTGGAACCACTATGCCAGATGTCTTGTCAGGTAAAGGAGATGCAGAGAGAGCAGAAATAGCTGAGTCAATTACACATTTTTTGATGTCGCAGACAAAAAATACTTTTTCACATCAGGTGCCAGATCATGTTGCTGCAGAGCGAGGAAAAAAGCTATTCCACATGCGTGGTTGTGTTGCATGTCACTCACCGCGTGACGATAATGGTAAGGAATTACTTAAGGAAACATCTGCGCCGCTGGGTGAATTGCACAAAAAATACAGCGGGAAGAGTCTTTTGGAGTTTTTGAAAAACCCGCATGCTGTTCGACCATCTGGTCGTATGCCCGCCCCTCAATTAGCCTCGAATGAGTTGCAAGACATCACGCACTATCTAATGCGTGAAACTAAGATGCCAGGTAACTTACGTTACACGCTTTACGAAGGAAATGTCTGGGAGGGTATCGGCTCTGATGAAGTCAGACCGATCAGGGCAGGCCACGTGAAAGATTTTATATTAGAAAATCTTGGTCGGACTGCACGGGCTTATGCGGTCGAATATGATGGATGGATCAACATTACTAAACCCGGTGACTACACATTTTTTGTGACGATGAATGGAGGGTCATTGGTGATTGGTGACCATGAAATCCTATCGCTAGAGCCTAGTCAGATGCGTCGGCCTAAAACCATGCAGAAGACTGTTCGGCTGGGTGCCGGTAAGAAAAAATTGATGATGACTTATTATCATGCGGGGCGGAACAGAAAGTTCTCTTTTGATATGGAAGGTCCGGGCCTTAAACGTGCGCCAATACAATCATCGATGCTTACTGTCTGGAAAACACCACCGGTGGAGTATGAGCCGTTGCAGGTTGACTCAGTTTTGGCCGCGGCTGGACGTAAGCATTTTAAATTAGAAGGCTGTGCAAACTGTCACACGGACCTTGAAGTGGA
Organism: Akkermansiaceae bacterium; assembly: GCA_018676385.1. Taxonomy (GTDB): domain Bacteria; phylum Verrucomicrobiota; class Verrucomicrobiia; order Verrucomicrobiales; family Akkermansiaceae; genus Oceaniferula. Next base: position 6,985 of record JABHEX010000376.1, on the reverse strand, counting down.
ACCGAATTACAGCCATTTGTTTGCAGATCTTACCGGAGGCCAAGGTTGTCTTAGCGAAGCAAAAAAAAGTAAAGCGCCTGACTACAACCTAAGCAATGAACAACGTGATTTGTTGAATAGTTTCCTGCCAAAATCTAAAAATGTTATTCTTTCCCCGAGTGATAATATTCACAAGACGCTAACTACGTTCAACTGTACTGCCTGTCATGAGCGTGAGGGTTTAGGCGGAATTGACAAGACTCGTGATGCTTACTTCACAGGCACTCATCCCGAATTGGGCGAACAAGGGCGTATACCACCGACGCTATCACATGTTGGTGCTAAACTTACACCAGGGTGGCTGAAATCTGTTTTATTAGATGGGCAAGCACAACGTAGTTATATCAATTCGAAGATGCCGCGTTATGGAGCAAATAATATCGGGCATTTAGTAGAGCTATTCGGTCAGGTTGACAAACTTGAGGAGGCTGTAATTCCCAAAATCGATAACATCCGAGAGTCCAAAAGAGCGGGTTATCAGATGATGGGAACCGAGGGTTTTAGCTGTATTGCTTGTCATAACTTCAATGGGGAAAATCCAGGTGGAGCAGGTGCTCTTGATCTGGCGCATACAACTAAACGCCTTCAAAAAGGGTGGTTTCATCTTTTCATGAGAAACCCCTCGCGTTTTCATACAACGGGAATCATGCCAAGCTTTTGGCCGGGGGGGCAATCAATCCGTCCCGATGTGCTTAAGGGTGATGCATCAAAACAAATTGAAGCATTATGGACATACCTTGAGGATGGTCAGCGGGCTAAAAAGCCATTGGGCTTAATGCGACAGTCTGATGAAATTCGCGTGTTTGATCATGCAGAAATGGTTCGGGGGCGTGGCACCCCAGCTGGCTTCCGTGCTATTGGTGTTGGCTACCCAGAAAGGATCAACCTTGCGTTTGACTCAGAAGAAATGGCGTTACGATTACTTTGGAAAGGAGCCTTTGCCAAGGTCAACCATGGATCATTCCGTGTGGCTGGATCTGATACGATTACTTTTCCTAAAGGGATTCCCTTCCACCGGCTAAAGTCAATGGACGCACATTGGCCGTATAAGGGGAAGACAAACTACACGTTTCCACACGATCACGGATATCAGTATTATGGGTATCGACTTGATGAATTACGGAGACCCACATTCTTCTATCAATACGGTGATGTAAAAGTGGAAGACTTTGTTCAAGCGATCGAAAAAGAAAAAGGAAATGCCAAGTTCCGCCGCACTTTCCGATTTGATGCATCCAAGGCCCAAGGTATGTTTTATTTCCGTGCAGGCTCAGGTAAAAATATCATACAACAGCCCGATGGGGTGTACCGCATAGATGGTCTGACAGTCACTGTTCTGGGCGGACATAAAGTGATTGCTCGTAAGGGCGACCCTGGTGACCTGCTCATCCCTATTGAGCTTCCCAAGGGTAAATCAACTCTCACTCTAGAATACCAATGGTAAAATTACATGTAATATTTGTTGTTGTCTTACTGCCTTTCCTAGCTTCCCTGCGAGCTGAGGAGCTTGGTAAAATGTGGGGCACGGCTGAAGAGGAAGCGAAATACTATCCAATCGTTAATATCCCAATTCCCAAGGGTTTGCCAATGCGGCCAGGTAGTTTTGAAGTTTTACCTGACGGGCGTTTGGCCGTTGGAACGCGTAAGGGCGATATTTACTTTATCAAGGGTGCTTTTGATACAAGACCAGACCCATCCTATCATTTATTTGCTACGGGTCAGGATGAGATATTTGGGTTATCATGGAAAGATGGCGTAATGACGACCACTCAGTTTGGCGAGTTGACTAAAATTTCTGACGTTGATGGTGATGATGTTGCAGATCGATACGATACGCTGACGAACAATTGGGGTTATGCGGAAGGGCACGAATTTGCGTTCGGATCAAAACACGATTCTGATGGCAATATCTGGGTGGCACTCGGGTTGAGTGCTTCGTATCACTCTCGTAATATTTTTCGTGGCTGGGCGGTAAAAGTCACGCCTGATGGAAAAATGATTCCTGTCTGCAGTGGTTTACGAAGCCCAGGTGGAGTTGCAGCAAATGCCGAGGGAGCCATGTTTACTATTGAAAGTCAGGGGCCATGGAATGGAAGCTGCTCACTTAAGCATCTCAAACCAGGTGGGTTTTTGGGGCATCCCGCTAGTTATAATTGGTATCCTTTCGTGCCTGAGATGGATACACCCAGTGTAACTCCTAACACCGCGTCACGATTTCAAGTTGAGAAAAAGCGCGTCAAGGAACTCGTGCCTCCAGTTATTCGTTTCCCATACATTAAGATGGGTCGGTCAATTTCTGGTTTTCAGCTGAACCAGACGAAAGGTAAGTTTGGGCCTTTTGAGGACCAATTATTTCTCGGGGATTACACACTAAGTCTAATCATGCGTGCCACGACAGAGCAGATCAATGGTGTGTGGCAGGGTGCATGTTACCCTTTCCGTGAAGGCTTATCTACTGGTATTATGAATGTTGAGTTTTCGCCCAAGGGCCAGCTTATCGCTGGAGGATTCACCACTACTAGGCAGTGGCCAGTGCGCGGAACTGAACCATTCGCCATACAGCGTATCGACTGGAATGGTAAGGTTCCATTCGAAATTAAAGAAATCAATATCAGGAAAAAAGGCTTCTTATTGAATTTTACTATGCCGGTTGACAAAGTCATCGCTTCAAAACCAGACGTTTACAGCATTAACACATACACTCATATTTACCATGGAGCATACGGAAGTCCAGAGGTCGATCAGACCAGTATAAAAGTGATTAGGGCCGTGCCGTCAGCGGACGGAATGTCAGTAATGCTCCACTTAGATAAGATCATTGAGGGACATATTCACGATTTTGACCTTAATACGATGAAGTCCAACAAAGGTGAATCATTACTTCATACCAAGGCATATTACACGGTAAACGAAATACCGCACAAATAGTAGCGATTAGCCAATCCATGACAAAAGGCTATGCTGTCTTTACGGGTCTCAGTTAGAATGGCAATTTAGGCATTTTGCCCCCACCGCCACCCATCATGTCGTCCATTCCCTCCATGCCGCCGAGCTGTTTCATCATTTCCTTCATTTTCCCCTTGGATTTCATCATCTTGCGCATTTGAGTAAATTGTTTTAAGAATCGGTTTACATCGAGCATACTATTTCCTGATCCTGCTGCAATACGCTTGCGGCGCGTTCCTTTAATAAGCATCGGAGTAGCTCGCTCGCGTGGAGTCATTGAAAGCACAATGGCTTCCATGCGTTTCATCCGTCCCTCATCGAGTGCGCCAGCGGGAAGCTGTTTTTTGATTTTACTGAATCCTGGCATCATACCTAATATTCCATCCAGTGGGCCGAGTTTACGCATCATATTCATCTGGTCGAGGAAGTCATTGAAGTCAAATTTGCCAGATTGCAATCGCTTGGCAGCATTTATGGCTTCGTCTTCGTTGATGTTTTCAGCGGCAGTCTCGACCATGCTGACAACATCACCCATGCCGAGAATACGACTCGCCATACGGTCGGGGTGGAACACACCAAGTTGCTCGAGTTTTTCACCCTCACCAATGAATTTAATGGGTTTGCCTGTTATGGCTCGCATTGACAGGGCTGCGCCGCCACGGGCGTCACCATCGAGTTTGGTTAGGATTATACCAGTGATCCCTACGGCGTCATCGAAATGTCGTGCCACAGAAACTGCCTGCTGTCCAGTTGCGGAGTCTGCTACTAAGAGTGTTTCATTGGGCTGAACAAATTTGTGTAACTCTTTGAGCTCCTCGATCAATACTGTGTCGATTTCTTGGCGGCCTGCGGTATCGAAAATTAGAGCGGTGCCGTTCTGGGTTTTTGCCCACTTGATTGCTTGTTTGGCAACTTTGATGACATTTTTTTCACCTGAATCTGGTGTAAAACATGGCACCCCGACCTGCTCTGCTAATGTAGCGAGCTGATCAATCGCAGCGGGGCGATATAGATCACAGGCGATGAGTAGTGGTCGACGACCTTCTTTTTGTAATCGCAATGCGAGTTTACCTGCAGTGGTTGTCTTGCCTGCGCCGTTGAGGCCGCAGAGCATGATGTGTGCTGGTGGGTTGAGGTCGAGCGGGGTGGCATCACCGCCTAGGAGTGAAGTGAGCTCGTCGTTGAAGATTTTGACGATTTGTTCGCCTGGTTTAATGGATTTGAGGACGTCCTCACCCATTGATTTTTCTTTTACGCTGGCGATGAATTTTTTGGCAACGCTGAATTCGACATCAGCTTCTAACAACGACATGCGAATTTCGCGAAGAGCATCGGTGATATTTTTTTCGGAAATTTTGCCGACGCCGCGAAGATTGCGAAACGTTTTATCAAGGCTGTCTGATAGGGAACTAAACATATTAAATTAGAAGCTAAAGATTAATGATTTGGTGGGGTTGATACCGAGTGTGTGGTAGTGGTGAGCTGAAATATTACTGAGGTTGGTAGGCGGCTTCGCGGTTGATTCGGAAAGTCCAACTCATTGGCTTTTCGTATTGTGTGGAACCCTTGTTTCGCCATTGCACTGTAACCGAACATTTACGCGAGCGCAATCGTCGCGATACTTTCCACGACACCCCATTAGTTTCAGGGTTGTATGTGCAAGGCACTTGACCAAACCCTGCCACACGCATGGTAACGGATTCGGGGTCAATATTTTCAACTTTAGAGAGATCTGCAAATAGTCTCGGTAATCGGTCAGAAATGAGCGCGCCTGGTTCAGGCTGCACGGGGTGAGGAGTTGATTGAACAATCGCGCCATCAGTGGCTGCAGTCGAACTGGTGGCTCGGAAGCTGGTGGCGTTCCTGAATATGTTATCATGTGTTCCAAGAATGATGTAGCGTGGAATGGTGAAATTTGAAGTTGTCATTGTCGTCTTCCCTGGAATTACAGTAAAAAGAAATTCGTAACCGACTTCAGTTGCGACGGGGAGCATTTCTCCAGTAACAAAGCCGCCGGGGTAAGCGTATGTTTTCACATTGATACGAAAGTTTTCATCTAAAAACTTTTTGGAGTTAGCCATTTCTTTACGAAGATAGCCAGCATATGTATTAGCGCCTTTGGCGCGCATTTGCTTAACTGAGCTAGGGTAGGGGTGAGAAACAGAGTGGCTGCCAATACTGCATCCGTGTTCCATCATTTCCCGAATCATCGTTTTCGTGAGTGCGCTAGCGCCACCACCGACGTAGTTTTTGTAGAGGAAAACAGTGAATGGGTATTTAAACTCCTTGAGAATCGGATATGCATCGGTGTAGACAGATTTCCAACCGTCATCAATGGTGATAACCACAGACTTATCTTTGATTTTTTGTTCGCCTCGTTTCCATGCCATGAAGTCTTGCATGCTGATGACATTTAATCCCAGATCACGAATCGCCTCCATTTGTTTGCGAAACGTCGCTGTCGGCAGCAGCATCTCAGTGGCTTTTCTAGTTTTTGAAAAATCGTGGTAACCGAGCACCGTTACCCGAGTATCATTGTTTGCTGCCCGATTATCAGTGGTTTGAAGAGTAGCCGTTGTTGAGCCCGAGATAGACGGATTGGCGGTAGATGTTTCATTGTGCTCTGTTGCAATAAGTAGACTACCGCCCGAGTGAGCTCCGGCAGGGAAGACGCCGAGGCATAGAAGTAAAACAGTAACAGTTAGCGAGCGGGTCATCACGATTTTTTAATGAGGATACCTTAGTTTAGCTTCTCATGATTGAATGAAAAGTACAATGCCCAGTAACCTGATCACTTAAGAAGCGCAGGTAAATTCTCAAGACTATGGATGAAATGATCTGCCTCTGCGACGACACGCACGCGCTCAGCATATCGACCAAATCCAATAAATTGGGTTACCTCATCCTTTGTCTCTAGGTCAGAGATGCCATCACCTACCATGACGATACGCTCTGGCGCATACTCCAACTTAAGAGACGAAATAATTTCTGGCTTACCACCATTTCGTGACGGAGGCGCCGAGGTGTCGAATCCTGCGTATGTGCCGTCTGAGTGAAACTTCAGCGGTACGGCTTCGATGCGGGTAATTTTGAGGTGCTGGGCGAGGGGCTCAATGACTTGGGTGAATCCTCCAGATATAATGACGGGGGTCCAACCTGCGGCCCTGAGTTTCTCTAGGGTGACTTTTGCCGTTGGTTCAATATGCTCAATGTACATCTGAGCTACCTCATGGCATGCGGTCTCAGAAGGTTGAATCATCTCCAATCGGCGAGTAAAGATTTCATCAATCGGCACCTCGCCATTCATTGCCGCATTTGTTAGTGCCTCGATTTTTTGAAATGTCTCAGATCCCCGCAGGCGCGCGAGCTCATCAATACCCTCGATAGCTGAGAGTGTGGAGTCACAGTCAAAAACTACTATTTTCATAGACACTAATGTTACTTGTTGCGGTAAACAATTTTAGGATCAAATGTTAATTCGGATTTGGTAAAGCTCAAAGCGGCTGGATTCTTTCCATCGTCGAGATTCACCTTTCGGTAGAAGCATGAGTTGCGTCCAGTATGACATGCTCCCGCACCAAGTTGTTCTACATAGATGATCAAGGCGTCTTGATCGCAATCGGTTCGGATTTCTTTCACTTTCTGAGTATGACCCGAGGTGGCACCTTTATGCCAAATTTCTTGCCTGCTGCGTGAGTAGTAGACTGCCTCCCCTAACTCGAGAGTCATCAGAAGCGACTGTTTATTCATGTAAGCCAGCATCAATGGCTCTTTGGTCGCAGCATCCATGGCTACGGCAGGAATCAAGCCATTATCATCAAATTTGGGTGCCAGTATGCACTTTTCTTCGAGGGAAGCTTTGTCACTGCATTCGCCCAAGGTAATCACAGGATTGTTCATGTCGTGGGTGTAGCATTTGCACGTCGGCTGTCGAGTTTAAGTTTATATTCGGTAAGTGGGTAAATATCCAAAAAATCGAGGAAAATGAATAGACAAATAG